>JBFYXR010000471.1:0-6806 GCA_041310455.1 Desulfobacteraceae bacterium
AGATCCTTTTTCGATATCCCTTTGCAGCCTTCCAGAATATATTCTGCCTCATTGAGGTTCCCGGAATAGAACTCGGTCCGGGCCCTTTGAAGAGGAAGGCTTGAGCAGCCGGCTGTTAAAAGGATTACTATTATCGTAGAAGGTAAAATAATATGGAGATTTCTCGGCATCGTCATGTCTTGGGGTCCATGCTATCATAATAGTGTTGCTTGTGTTTGTCGGGTTATTGTGTTGCTTGAGTTTTTAGCCCAACAACCCTATCAACGCGGGTAACCCAATAACCCATTCTTACCATCCTATGATTGGCTTTGATGCCTCACGGGCAAGCTCCGCCTGATCCGCATACACGATTTCGCCTGTTTTCAGGTCCGTTATGGAGAGGTCCAGGCTGTAGTAGATGCGTTCTTTCTTGAAAAGCCGCATCTGCTCAGGCTGCTCCTTTTTGATGGACCTGAGCGTACCGCTCAGGATATAGTCCGCGCCAAGCTGGCGGCCCTGCTCAACCCTCATGGCCGGATCGACATATCCCTGGTTCTGATAACTTGTCTCCTTCTGGATATTGTCCCTCTGGCTTTCATTGATAAAACGGAACTTCCCGGACTGCACAAGCTTCATCCTGATTGAATCCGTGATGCCGCCGGTGCTGATGTGCTCTGATGTCTCGTTAACCACAGGGTAGACAATGAGAATCGGTTTGTCCTGAACGGGGAAGACAGGGGCGGCCAGCAGCGGTGTGACCAGCCGGTCAACAATCTTGTTTTTATCCGAAAAATCATAGCTCGCATCGTAATGCGTCTCATCTGCCGGGTTTATATTTTTTGTGGAGGCCATGCACCCCGTCATGATCAACAGCGCCGTCCAGGTGATTGATATTAAAAACCGAACATATATTCTCCGCATAGTTCCATCTCCTTTGCTTTTGGTTGCCGTTATCGAGCCGCAGCCCTTTATAGAACATCAGCGGCCGCACATCTACTCGTAAAAGTATATATCACTTTGCAATCAGGGTCAAACCTGCCTTCTCTTTGCGTGGACCGCACCTTGAACATGGAAGGCCGGTCCGGACAGAAAAATGCCCCTGTTGACACTCGTTATAACGCTGCAAAATGCCTTTGGTTCCTGCACACAGCAGTTCCGTTATATCAGCATTTCGATCCTATTTATCGTTGAAAAATTCCTTATAAACCCGGTAATGGGCCGTATTCCTGTAGGAGACAGGGACAATTGAATTGTTGTCAAAACTGTAGATCGCTGCATTTGCACAGGACATGATTATCGGCGAATGGGTTGAGATAATGAACTGCGCAATGCCTGCCCCGCTCATTTCGGACAGGACCTTCACGAACTCCAGCTGGCTTGCAGGCGATAATGCTGCCTCAGGCTCATCAAGAAAATGTATCCCCTTGACCTTGAAACGTGATTTAAAATAGGAAAGACATGATTGTCCATGGGACTGCGTCATGAATGACTTCCCGCCGAAATAGTCCAGAAGACCCGGACTTGCTCCTTCCCATTCATCCACAAGCTGGGAAAAATGGCGGAACAGCTCAGGGGAAAAAAATGAGCCCGGCACGGGGCCGTCGTGCCACGTGATATCAAGGGCACGATCCAGCATCCTTTCATAGGGGTTGCTCGTGCATCCCGGGCGATATGTGCCTTCCCATATATAGATATTGCATTTCCGGCACAGGGCCGACAGGAGTGTTGACTTGCCCGTGCCGTTTTCCCCGGCAAAGATTGTAACCGGTGTTTTAAACTCAACAGAGGCTGTCCGCTGAAACACTGCAAGATTAAACGGGTATGCATCCCTTGTCGGAAATCGATCCTTGTTGATTGCTGCCCTTTTTAGAAACATGTAATAGCTCCTCGTGATTGAAGGCCGGCATAATACAAGACAGAGTAAAACCCAGTTTTCGCGTAATAGGCCGACTTTTACTTAAACTATCATCAAAGGATGACGCAAGTCGAGGAGAATTAAAACCCCTTCAAGAGAATCGGCAGGCCTATCGACTGAATCCAGCATAAATTTGACCTTGACAGCCCCGTATAATCTGAATATAGATTTCTTCTCATGGTGTAAAGGCTTCTTAACTGCCTAATAAAAAAAGAATATTTCATGTATAAAAGGTAAAAATAATATGATGAATTCATTTGATAATTTATCCAGACGTGATTTTGTGAAGTTGTGCGGGACGATTGCCGCGGCGGTCGGCCTTTCAGATCTATTCAGCATTGAACAGATCGCCAATGCCCTGGAATCTGCCGCAAAGAAACCCCCGGTCATATGGCTGGAGGGGCAGGACTGTGCAGGGTGCACCCACTCCCTCATCAGCCTGGAAGACCCTACTCCGTGGACCTTTATCCTAGACGAGGTGTCCATCAGATATCATGAGACAATCATGGCTGCTGCAGGTTCCCTTGCTGAAAAGTCGAAGGAGGATGCGATTAAAGAGGGAGGCTATATCCTCATTGTGGAGGGGTCCATACCCGAGGCAGATGACCGTTTCTGCACGGTAGGGGGAAGGACCTTCAAGGACATCCTTATAGAGGCATCCCGGAAGGCAGAGGTAATTATCTGCGCCGGCTCCTGCTCATCCTTCGGCGGTATACCCGCAGCGACGCCCAGCAAGGGGGTGCCTGTCAGCAAGATTATTACCGACAAGCCTATCATCAATCTTTCCACATGCCCTGTGCACATGGACCATATTACCGGGACCATACTGTATTATCTTCTTACGCGGAAGGTCCCGCCCCTTGACAAGCATAAACGGCCCCTGATGTATTTCGGCAGCTATATCCATGACAACTGCCGGCGCCGCGCCCATTTTGACGCAGAGGAATTTCTCACGGACTGGAATGACCCGGACCAGAAGGACTGGTGCCTCTACGAGATGGGATGCAAGGGGACCGAAACCTACAGCGATTGTCCGATTCGAAAGTGGAACAACGGGATAAGCTTCTGCATAGATGCAGGAGCCCCATGTCAGGGCTGTGCTGAGCCCGGCTTCTATCCGGGATTCAGTCCGCTGTATAAATCCATTTAAGCTGATGACCTGACACGACCGGAAAAGGCCGCTGTCTTCTTTTATAAAAAATTTTCCTTAGTAAAAGGTATATGTTATGGCAAAACGAATTACTATAGATCCGATGACAAGAATAGAAGGACACCTCAAGATCGAGGTAGAGATAGAGAACGGCAAGGTCAAGGATGCCTGGAGCACCGGCACCATGGCTCGAGGATTTGAGGCATTACTGCTTGGAAAGGACCCGCGGGATGCGCCCTATGTGGTGAGCCGCTTCTGCGGGATCTGCTTCAGCGTCCACCAGGTCGCTTCCGCCCGCGCCCTTGAAGCCGCTTTCGGCGCCCAGGTCCCTCCGGGGGGAGCCCACCTCAGAAACCTCATAATGGGTGCGGAGTATATCTATGACCATATGCTTCATTTTTACCACCTGAGCGCCCTGGACTACATAGATATCATGGCTGTCGCCGACTATCAGGGGAAAGACCGGGAGCTCAACAATGTAAAAGGAAGAATAATGGAGCTTGTCCGGCAAAATGACGTCTATCCCCTGCTGCCCCGTTATAAGCCCGATGAATATTGCGTCAGCGACCCCGAGGCCGCCATATCTGCGGTCAAACATTACCTGGATGCCCTGCGGATGCAGGTCAGGGCCAAGAACATGGGGGCAATCTGGGGGGCAAGGACTCCCCATTACCAGTCCATTGTTGTTGGGGGTTTTACGCAGTACCCGGACCTCAATCAGGTAGCCCGGTTCCGCTCCATGCTCGATGACCTGAACGTCTTTGTCACTGAGATCTATATCCCGGATGTCATGGCCTTCGGGACAGGCCCTCTCCTCCCCCTGGCAAAGGCAGGCCTTGGGGCAGGGCATCTGAACTATATTGCCTATGGCAGCGGTGCAGGTGCGCTGGATGAATCCGGAAACAGGCTTTTTAAGCCCGGCGTCATTAAAGGATTCAAGGACCCGTCAACCATGAAGATAGAACCCTTTGACCAGAAAAAGATAACAGAGTCCGTACATTCCAGCTGGTATAAGAAGGATGCGCCGAAGCACCCCTATGAAGGAGAGCAGGTCTTTGACCTCGACCGGGAGAATGCCTATTCCTTTGTAAAGTCCCCGCGGTATGAGAATACGCCCATGGAGCTCGGCCCATTTGCCAGGGCATTGATAGATCAGAATCCGACGATCCTTGATCTCATTAAGAATCAGGGATTCAGGCCCGGAGTGGTGGCCAGACACGCGGCCAGGGCATTAGAGACGAAGAGGCTCATCAGTGCAATGTATCGATGGCTGGATGAGCTGACAGAGGAAATGCTGAAGCCCGGATTCAAGATCCATGACAAGGAGCACTGGGAGCCTCCGGCCGAGGGAGAAGGAGTTGGTTTCTTTGAGGCCCCCAGGGGCGCCCTGGGCCACTGGGTCAGGATAAAGGACCACAAGATCGCAAACTATCAGGCCGTTGTGCCTTCCACATGGATGTCATCACCCAGGGATGAACATGGCCAGAGGGGCCAGTACGAAGAGGCCCTGATCGGCGTCCCGGTTCCTGATCCCGAGAACCCTATCAACATCGTCAGGGTGATCAGGTCATTCGATCCCTGCATGGCCTGCGCCGTCCATCTCATTGACCCCAGGACAAACGAGATTCGCAGGTTTACAGTAGAGTGATGTCACCAGAGGAAAGGGATCAAACCGGGCAGTATGGTCACATCTTGATCCTGGGCGTCGGGAACCTCCTTTTAAGCGATGAGGGTGTGGGAGTCCATATCGCCCAGAGGATGATGGAGATGGAACTGCCCCCCGGGGTACGCGTCGTTGAAGGAGGCACAGACGGTTTCGGCCTCATCAACATCATCCTGGAGGCCGACCGGATGATCCTGATTGACGCTGTAAGGGGCGGCGGAGCGCCGGGCGACCTCTATCGGTTTGATGTCGAAGAATGCAATCCGTTTCCGGATCTTTTCAAAACATCGGTCCATCAGATCTCCATCCTCGAGGTAATCAACCTGTCAGGGCTCATAGGCTCCACCCCCAGGACAACAGTTATCGGGATAGAGCCTAAAAGCCTTGAGATGGGGATGGATCTGTCACCGGAGGTTGAGGCAAAGGTGCCAAGGGTGATAGAGATTGTCATGGAAGAGGTGGAGAAGAGCCTGGTTTGAACATTTCTATTTGATCAACAGATCCTCGGCAGCAGATCGCCCGTCAGCATATCCAATATCCGTGAGGCCCCCAGAGCGGTCTTAAGAACCACTCGCCCTTTATGCTTCGAGGTTACCTCCCCTATCACGGTTGCATCTTTTCCGTATTTATTTTTATGAAGTGCATCCAGGATATTATCGGCATCCCCGGGCGCTGCGATTATGACCATCTTGCCCTCATTGGCGACATACAGCGGATCAAAACCCAGTATCTCGCACATCCCGCGAACCCCATCCTTTACAGGAATCCTGTCTTCATATATTTGGATGCCGACGCCTGATTGGGAGGCAAGTTCGTTAAGGGTTGTGGCCAACCCACCCCTTGTGGGATCTCTCAGAGAGTGGATATTTGCTGACACCCCCAGTATATCGGACACCAGACAGTTCAATGGCGCGCAATCGCTCTCAACCGGCACGGAGAATTTAAGACCCTCTCTCTGGGCCATGACCGCTATGCCGTGGTCGCCGATTGTACCTGTAACAATGATCCTGTCGCCTTCCTTTGCCCCGCTTCCGGAGATATCAACCCCTTCAGGAATAACCCCGATGCCGCTGGTATTTATAAAAATCCCGTCCGCGCTGCCATGATCAACCACCTTTGTATCACCCGTGACAACAACGACGCCTGCCTCAGCGGCAGTTGTTGAGATAGAAGAGACAATGCGTTCCAGGTCTCCGATCGGGAAGCCCTCTTCAATTATCAGGGCAAGGCTCAGGTATTTTGCCTCGGCCCCGCTGGTCGCCAGGTCGTTTATGGTCCCGCAGACCGCCAATCGCCCGATATCGCCACCGGGAAAAAACACCGGTTTAATGACATAGCTGTCTGTAGTGAAGGCAACACGGCAGTTCAATCCGAAGGTCGCGCTGTCATCCATCCTGTTGAGGATCGGATTTTTAAGATGCGGCATTAAATGCCCTGCAATCAGGTCATGACTGAGCCTGCCCCCGCTGCCATGTGCCAGAAGCACCTTATCGCTCATCTTCTCCTCCATAAAGATAATAGGCTGAACATGTGCCCTCTGCAGATACCATGCACGGGCCTACAGGGTGTCCCGGATCGCACACACTTCCGAAAAGTTTACAATCATGCGGCCCTTTGACGCCTCTCAGGATATCGCCGCATATGCAGCCCGAATGTTCCTTTACATCGGTCGGCTCAATATCAAAGATCTTTTCTGAATCAAAGGCGCTATATTTATCTTTTAATCTCAAGCCGCTGTCAGGGACGATCCCGATCCCCCGCCAGGTTGAATCCGCTGCATCAAAGACCTCATTCATGATATCAATGGCCTGCCTGTTGCCTTCATATCGGACGACACGTGGATAAGCGTTTTCAAGGACATGCCTGCCCTCTTCAATCTGTTTGACAAGCATCTCCACCGCAAGGAGGATATCGAGAGGCTCAAAGCCTGAAATAACCGCGGAGATATTGTGTTCAGCACCTATGAATTCATAGGGTTTTGAGCCGGTAATGGCGCTCACATGACCCGGACAGATGATCCCGTCCAGCTCTATTTCACGCGACGTGAGCAGCGCCTTCATCACAGGAGGTGTAAGCTTATGAAGCGAGAGGATGTAGTA
>JBFYXR010000474.1:0-7818 GCA_041310455.1 Desulfobacteraceae bacterium
AGCGCATTTCATCGCCTAAAAATATCATGTGCCTGAATTTCTATTGACATAACACGGGTAAATTCCCCATGCCTTGGTTTTAATAAAGCGATTTTTATCAACTATTATAAGGCGTTAGAAATAAACTCGCTTTCAGAAAGCAAGTTTCATATTCGATGTATCTTTTAACCGCACGATCAATTATTTTAGAATGAAGGAGAAAATTATTATGGGAAAAAGTTTCATTAAGTCGTTAGTAGCTTCAATCGCGGCGATACTGCTTATGATGACCTTTACGGCATGCAGTAAAGGCACTGACCAAACGGCAACAATCAAAGGCTTGGTTGTGAAAAAGCCGGTGCATCAGCCGACTAAAATGCTGACTCTGGAAGAAATGATGGCCGCAGCGGCAAACGGAGCCGGCGGGGCCGGAGCCCCTGGTGCAGCAGGCGGTGCATCCGGCGGACCTCCCGGCGGATTCGGAGGCGGTTCGAATTCGACCCCGGCAGTCTATATAGATAACGGCAAATATTCGGCAGGAAAATCCAAGGCAGGCGTCATGACTGAAGGAAAAGTTGGAGTCGAATTAGCATCCGGCGTCAAGATCAATGCCAAAGAAGGGGATGTCGGCGGCATCTATGTAAAAGGCCTGGGCTCCGAATATACTATTGCCGACGCAAATATAGAGCTCGCAGGCGACGGAAACTTCGGTCTGGCCGGTCCGGGCAGCGGCGCCTCGGCAGACGATTACGCCACGCTTACCATAAGGAACTCCACCATTACCACCAGCGGGGAAAACAGAAACGCCACCGCTAATCAGAACCACAGCATCCTGAGGGTCTATAATTCCACGCTGACCGCACATGGCGCTCCGTTTGAACGCGACATAACGAACACTGAACAAAAGAAGCAGCTGGAAATTGACGGCAACAGCCGGGCCCACGTCACGCTCAGTAATTCATACAGTTACTTTTACTACTGCACCGTCATCGCCGACGGATGGGCGGCCCTTTCAACCGACGGTTCCGAGGGCTTTGTTTATCTTGAAGCGAATAACTGCACGGTCAAGACCCTCAAGGCCGGCTACGGCACCTATGCGGACGGCATGTGTCATGTCTATATCAATAATTCCGACTTTGATGTTGCAGACATGGCGGGCATCATAGCAGGGGAGGCTGACATTACCTTTAAAGATACAAAGGCGAAGTGCGGCACCTATTTTGCCCTGATCCACAGTATAGGCACGCCCGCCGAGATGAGCACGCTCAAGGCGACCGGCGGTGAAATCGCAACCAAAAGTCCTGTAGTTCTCATAAAGAGCGCCAATGCGGAAATCAGTTTTGACGGAGTGAAAATGGCCTCCGAGAGCGGCGTCCTGCTTAAATCCGTCATGAGCGTTGATCCGCAGGCCGCCAAGGCCGCTGATACCAAGGGGCAGGATGTCTACGGCATCCACGCGACATTTAAGAATATGTATGTTGCCGGCGATATCGATCATTCTGTAGATAAGGACAACAGGACCATGACGGTTTATCTTGAGTCAACGATCCTGAAGGGCGCAATCAAAGACGCCCGGATTTCTATTAATCCGCTCAGCAAGTGGACAGCAACCTCGGATTCAAACGTTACAATAGTCGGAGACATCGACGTTTCACAGATAGACGCCCCATCCGGTGTTACGATCACTGCTGTTGCAGGCCAGAGCGGTACGTACACGCTTGCAGGCGGGGGAACTCTGATACTCAAGAAATCTTAATCCTCAACGGCCTATTACGAAGCATAGGGTTTTACATTTTGCCCCCAGTAGGTTTCAAACATAGTTAAAAGCTCCCCGCCGCTTGCGGCGGGGAGATCCATTGAAGTAAACTGTAAATATCAGGGCATACTGCCCTGACTGTATGGTCCCGCTGAAAATGGGATTGAGATATGACCTTTCAAAAACAAGCTTGGCCGATAAATTCATTATAAATATTTTCAACAAAAAATTTTCCCATTAAAGCAGTCAAATAAAAAAATCGTATTTCATGTTTTCTTTGAAAGGAGGTGTTGTGAACATGTCCGGACTAGACAGGAGGACGTTTATGAAGCTTTTAGGTAGTGGCACAGCGGCATTAGGCATGGGAATTTCAGGAAGTGCATGGGGTCAGGGAGAGAGTGTTAAAGCAAAAACAGGGAATGTGATGAGGACCACAAAAGCAAAGTGCCAAACCTTCAAGCCAGGCCAGTATTTTGATTGGGAAAAGAAGATTATTGAAGAGAAATTTGCGATTGCTAAGAAAGGCCCTCAGGAAGAGGGAACTGGTCCCGGCGGCGGAGGTTTTCCAGGGGGAGGTGGAGGCACAGTAACTGAGCAGGACATACTATCTTTCAACAGCAAATGGGACCCTTATAACCCTCTCTTCAACAACAAGGAATATGCCCAAAAGGCAGGATACCCGAATATCCCCGCATGGCCAAACTTTAGGAGTCCCTCTGGAGGAGCAAATTCGCTTAAAATGGATTATGAAGTCGGCGACATATTCATGTTTGCTCATGGACCTGATCTGAGGGAGTTCTACACACCGATTTATGCCGGTGATTACTTTACATCAGAACATGAAGCCATTTCCTTTGAAGAAACGACCGTTTCGGGGAGTGATCTTCGCACCTATAAAATAAGTGAAACCGACAGAATGTATAATCAAAAAGGCGAGCTGGTTGTTCGAAAAAAAACATATTATAGAAACGGTTACAAGAAGATCATTGATGGGAGTCCGGCTCCGACTATCACCGAGCAATTTGCCTACAGCACACATGACCTGCCGCCAGGCCACTACACAACGGATGAGGAATATGAGTACATCAAGCAATTATGGGAAAATGAATACATCAGAGGCAGTCAGAAGCTCTATTGGGAGGATGTAAATATAGGCGATGAGCCGGCATGGACATGTTCCGGACCCGTGACATATATGGATATGATAGGGTGGCATGGCGCCCCGAATAACATCCGGAATCAGATAATGAAGGGCGATACCCGCACGATGTTCAGGGATCGGTTTGGACAGTATCTGATGGGATTTGCCGGGATGTTTGGGGGCAGGAACATTGTGGGCAGCCGTGCCGTCTTTTATAATCATACCGGGGCCATGCTGATTACGAGGATGCTTACCAATTACATAGGCGATGCAGGTTTTGTAACAAAGATCGGATGGGAGTTTTTTCAGGGGCAAAAGGAGATGCGCTATCCGCGGGAAGGTGGTGAATGGCTGGATAAGGTTCCTTATATGAAGGGCAAGGAATGCACCGTACACGGATCCGAGAGCGATACCGTTATTGCCAAGGGATATGTCACCGACAAATATAAGAACGAAAAGGGGGAGGGTATTATTGAGCTTGTCTGCTGGGGTGAAACGCTGACCGATGACATTATAACCGTTACTCCCGCGGCTGCCAGGTTGCCATTAAAGAAAGGTTAATAAGGGTTGTTCGCTATGGCGCTACAAGAAAAGCTTAAAAAAATAGAATCCTAATGAATTGTTAAATAACTTTGAAAGGAGGGATTGAAGATGGCTAGATTAAACAGAAGGGAGTTTCTTAAACTTGCAGGTCAAGGCACAGCAGTTGTGGGATTAGGGCTTTCAGGAAGCAAGTGGGGTAAAACAGGAAGGGCATGGGCTGCTGCTCAACCAGGAGGTGAACAGGTACGGGTACAGCTAAAGCAAGTGGAACCGAACAAAGCGGACTTTCGCCCAAACTGGGACGAGTGGGAGTTTTATTATCCTGGCCAATACAATGCGGAAGACGCTAAAGTTCTTGACGAATGGTATGAGGAGCTTTACCGGATCAACAGCAAGGGTGATGTAGACATTGAAGCTCTAATAAACGGCAAGCTGGATGGGAAACCAGGTATAGGCCGGGTACAGAAGATTGATGCCAAAAGCATGGAGGTGAATGCAGCCAACTGGGGGGCCAATAATCCAATATGGGAAGATGCTAACTATGCGAAAAAGACAAAATGGGGCAGGAAATTCGCGATACCCTATACCGTGGCTGGACAGATGGGCGTGCCTGCCATGGCCAAAGACAAGGGTATCGGCGACTACATGATGGTCAGCAATTACAACGTCTCCGGTAAGTTTCTTATGCCGGTTTATGAGGGCGATACACTTTACAGTGTCACTGACAAATCAGAGGCTATAGACATCACCCCCACGCAAGGCAGCTACTATCGTACCTGGGCAGTTATAGGTTGGGGCAGAACTTACAATCAAAAGGGCGAACTGGTGGGCGAAGGTGCCGGCATCCGCACGGAGAGTTTTCGCCGCCATAAAGACAAAGCAAGGAGAAATGCTAGCAGAGAACACATCTGGGAAAGCCCCGACTGGTTTAGTAACCGACCGGGCTATCAGTACACCGATGCGGACTATGAAAAGATGAAAAGCATATGGAAAAAGGAGGAGATCAGGGGATCCAAAACTCGGTATTGGGACGACGTAAACATCGGCGATGAAGTCACGTCAATAGGAATAGGTCCCTGGGTCAACGAACAACAAGCAGACATGTCTTTTACTATTCCCAAATGGTGTACCGACACCAAACTGAACATCATGGACCCGAAGGTCTTCAAGACAATGGTGAAGAACAAACAGGGCATCTATGTCCCCCCGCAATACGTTGAGAGAAAGCCTCCAGCAGGAAACTACGGATCCACAACCGCAAGCGGTTTAATGATGCTCTCTACCTATGACGGTCGCTCGTTGCTTATGAATGCGGTTGCAGCCTATTGGGCCGCAGGCATGGTTATAAACTGGATGGGCGACGACGGCTGGCTCAAAAGACTCGGATGGATTATGATGGAAAATGCGCCGGGGTGTAGTGAGGAAGTCAATTATCAAAGGAACCCCACTATTGTCACCAATCCCATGTATTTAAAGCCAGCCCTGTTCGACAAATATCCATATCTGACAAAGGTTCCATCTATGAAGGGCAAATATGCCTTTCAACATGGCATGGAGGGCGACTTCTTTATTACCAAGGCCACTGTTATTGGGAAATACATCGAAGGTGACGAGCATTTAATAGACCTTATCTATTGGGTTGAAACCCTTGAAGGTTATATTGTCGAAGAAGGCAATATGACAGTAAAACTGCCAAAGAGATAAAAGGGATTTATAAAGAGGCTAAGGAAGAAAGGTTTATACCTTTCTTCCTTACCTCCCATAGAATATGGGAGCATGAGTCATCCTTTTTGTATCTGATCCTCTCATAGGATTGCAACATGGGGGCACATATTTTTTCTTAACTTGCTTCAAACCCTCCGAGTTTGCGACACAGGGGCATAACATCGACAGTTGCCTTGTTTTTATTAATTCATTTTTTGGTTTTTCCATTCATAAGTATCGAAAGACCTTTTCAGGAATGTTTATATGACAATCTATAAAACAGGAGGAAGTCATGAATCTAATTAAAACTCTTATGGGAAGACGGCAATTTCTGATTGCCACCGGTGTGGCGTCCACTTGCGCGCTGACATGTAAAAAACTCGCTGGTCTTGAAATGCGCGCCGCAATAGCAGCCGATCAGGCTGCAAATGCTGGCATAAAGGCAGCAGGCAACAGGTGCCCTTATCTTTTATCGCCTCTCAAAATCAGAAACAGGGTGTTGAAGAACAGGATAATGCATTGCATTTCTCCTGTTTATACCTTCCAGGGGCCGGAAAATTTTCCTACCGACAGGTGGAGAACTCATTATTCAAACATTGCTAAAAACGCTGCTATTGTTACCATGGAAACCTCTTTTGGAAAATTTCCAAGAACATATCACACAAAAGAAGAAAATCCGGATTATTGGAGCTGGGAACATATATCGGATAATAGTTGGCTGGACATCCCTCCGGTCTGGAACTATGTAGAACGGGCGATGGAAGATATCCATTGTGAAGGCTCCCTGATTTTATCCGGCGGCAATACCGGCCTTGGCGCCCCTGTGCCCGGCGAAGCATCAGGCCAGAAAGGCACGCTAGGCCTTCAGAGCAGTGAGTCCGGGGCTACAGGAAATCCCCATGCGGCAGGGTCTCCTAAAAGCGTGGCGGATATCGTAAGGGAGGCAAGGGAACAAGAGGAAACCGGTTATGACCTGTTTCAGATGGAATCACCAAGCATTGAGGCGGCACAGGCAGTCCGGAGCGCAACTAATCTCATACTAGTTTCAACTCTTAACATTGGCGGGGGCGGGATGGGCAGTGGCCTCCCCACTATGAGTGACAGCAATAAGCCGAATAACTCTCAAATAGAGCAGGCCGTTGAATCGGCCAGAAAGCTTGAGGGCCAGGTTGACATTCTGTTGATGAAGAGTGGCGGAAGCGCCGGTGCAAATTGGGTTACAGGAAAATTCGAACCAGGACCTTCCTACTACTATGCCGAGGCCATTAAAAAGGCCGGCGTGAAGATTATTACATGTTTTGGCGGCGGATTATACGATCCGATAAAGAATAACGAGTATATCGCGAAAGGCATAACAGACATGGTCGTCATGGTGAGATCCATTTTTGCTGATATGGAAATGGTAAAGAAGATATCGGCAGGCAGGGCTGATGAGGTTACTCCCTGCATTCAATGTGATAACTGTCATGCGGTCAGCATGACAAAAGGGCCACATTATGCCCAATGTACAGTAAACCCGAAGTTTGGAGCGCCGATCTATAAACTTATGAACATCCAAGCGCCAATCATAACAAAGAAGGTTGCCGTGATAGGCGGAGGCCCGGCCGGCATGAAGGCCGCCCTTGTGGCTGTGGAAAGGGGACACAAGGTGACGCTCTTCGAGAAGGATGCATTCCTGGGCGGGCTGCAGAGGTACACGGATTACACACCATGGAACTGGACCTACAAGGTTTTCAAGGATTACCTGATCAACCAGGTGAAAAAGGCCGGGATCGAGGTGAAATTAAATACGAAGGCTACAAGGGATATGATCAAGGCAGCAGGTTATGACACTGTCCTGGTAGCAACAGGTGCTGAGCTTGTTGAGCCCAAGATGAAAGGTGTGGACGCCGGCAATGTCTTCAATATCCTTACCTGTTACAGCAACAAAAAAGCCCTGGGGGAAAATGTGGTGATGATCGGCGCAGGAAAATTCGGCACAGAGGCCGCAATATCAATGGTCCTGGACGGACATAAGGTAACGGTACTGGCACCAGGGGAAGAGATGATAGACCCGGCGGATGTAGGCCCCCACAATGTGGGGAAACAGGAACGTATATATAAAAACCATCCCGACATTAAATATTTCATGAAGACCACGGTTAAGAGCATTGCCGGAGGAAAGGTGATCTATATGGATGAAAAGGGCACAGAGAACTCCATCCAGGCCGACAGTATTGTCATCTGGTCCGGCCTTAAGCCGCGGACTGAGGATGCAGAGAATTTCGCGGGCTCAGCAGATGAGGTTCTTCTCGTGGGTGACTGCACCGGAGAGAACGGCAGAATTCTAAAGACTATACGGAACGCATTCTATGTGGCATCGCGGGTTTAGGAACACGCTCGCAGGCTTGAAAGCTGAGAAGCTTGGTGGCCAGAAGGTATTGCGGTCCAAAGACATAAGGCATAAAAATAGGGATCATGTTTCATAGCCTCTACGAAGAGAAATATTCTTACTAACAAGTCTAGCATAGAAGGAGAGAAATATGTCTAAAAATGAAAAGAAAGCTGAGGTTAACTTTGATCGGCGCAGATTTCTTAAGGACATTGCTGCAACAGGCGCGATGGCAGCCATAGTCGCGGCACAACCGGCGGAAGCAGCACAGGATGCGTTGGCGGCCAAGACGGCCACAAAGTCGTGGCGAGACAAACCTGATCC
>JBFYXR010000479.1:0-4341 GCA_041310455.1 Desulfobacteraceae bacterium
TACCTTCGGCAAAGTCGGGCATCATGGCAGGTTTTATCCTGGGGATGGGAAGGGCCATAGGAGAGACCATGGCGGTTATCATGATCGCCGGCAACGCCTTAAAAATACCGACAAGCATACTGGACCCATTAAGAACCCTTACTGGAAATATCGCCCTGGAACTGGCCTATGCAACAGGCGACCACAGGCTCGGATTGTTCTCCACCGGAGTGGTGCTCCTGGTTATTATCATGATACTTAATTATATGGCTAATTTCGGGATAAAGAAAAAAAGGCTTAAATAAGGAGTAATACCTTTGAGGATAAAACCCAGTATTGTAGACAAGATTTTCAGGATCGGATTCAACGCCCTCGCCTTTTTTACCGTAGGCATTCTGGTTGTTATAATATCTATAATATTTGTCAAGGGCTTCTCCCATGTCAATCTGGAATTCATATTCGCTTCTCCTGAAGACATGGGGAGGCATGGAGGCATATTCCCTTCCATCATGGGTACGATCCTTCTTGCACTACTTTCAATAGTTTTTGCCACACCCCTGGGCCTCGGAACGGCCATTTTCCTTACTGAATACACAAAGGAGTCTGCATTTACCAAGATCATCCGTTTCGGGGTAGAATCATTGGCAGGCATTCCGTCTATAATCTACGGCCTTTTCGGTTTTATATTCTTTGTTATACAGCTTGGAATGGGGTGGTCGCTTCTGTCAGGCGTCCTTACCATGACAATAATGATACTGCCGACTATCATAAGGACAAGCGAAGAGGCAATAAAGGCAGTCCCCAGAAACCTCAGGATCGTCAGTTATTCCCTCGGTGCGACAAGATGGGAGACGGTCACAAAGGTAGTACTGACTGCAGCAACACCTGGCATTTTAACAGGCATAATGCTCAGCATAGGCAGGGTTGTCGGGGAGACCGCGGCGGTAATCTTCACAATGGGAAGCTCCTTGAGGCTCCCGACTTCCCTAATGGATTCAGGCCGTACAATGGCGGTCCACTTTTATATACTTGCCAGAGAGGGCATATCAATGGATAAGGCCTATGCCACTGCCCTGGTGCTTGTGTTGAGCATTACGGCAATCAATATACTGGCTTATTATATAATGAACAGGGTAGTTTCCAGGTATTCATGATCATGGATGTAAAAATAAGGGTTGAAGATTTAAAGGCGTCATTCGGGAAACAGCAGGTTCTGAAAGGGATCACCATTGACGTTTATCAAAACGTAGTCACAGGATTTATGGGCCCTTCCGGGAGCGGCAAATCAACCCTCATCTCTATATTCAACAGGATGATTGACTTCGAAAACGGATTTAAGATGTCCGGCCATGTCAGAATCGACGGGATCGATATTATAGAAAAGGTAAACGGCGTTGAGCTCAGGAAGCGGATAGGAACCGTCTTTGCAGTGCCTATTCCCCTGCCCCGTTCCATATATGAAAACATCGCCTACGGCCCGAGGCTCAACAATATAAACGACAAGGATGAGCTTTACGAAATAGTCAAGGAAAGCCTTAAGAAGGCATATTTATGGGACGAGGTAAAGGACAGGCTTACTACCTCCGCTCTTAAACTGTCGGGAGGCCAGCAGCAGAGGCTTTGCCTCGCAAGGACCCTTGCGCTGAGGCCTGAAATTATAATGCTTGATGAACCCTGCTCCGGCCTGGACCCCATCTCTACAGCAAAGATTGAAGAGGCATTGAGCGAACTTAAGAAGGATTACACTATCATACTTGTCTCAAACAACACTAAACAGATTGCACGCATAAGCGATTATAGCGCCTTTTTTTACATGGGTGAACTGATAGAGTACAGCCCCACCGAGGCGCTCTTTACAAACCCGAAGATCAAAAAGACAGAGGATTACATCTCAGGGAAATTCGGATAATGAACAGAACGGTTTTAAAAACGCAAAGGCTTGACCTGCATTACGGTGACTTTTACGCGTTGAAAAAAATTGATTTTAACGTCTACAAAAATTCCATAACGGCCCTCATCGGCCCTTCAGGATGCGGAAAATCCACGCTACTCAGGTGTTTTAACCGCATGAATGACCTTATGGATGAAGTCAGGATAACAGGAGATATATTCGTAAACGATCGGCCTATAGGGGATATAGACGTCATTGAACTTCGAAAAAAGGTGGGCATGGTCTTCCAGAGGCCGAATCCCTTTCCCTTTACAGTCTATGAAAACATGATCTATGGTCTCAGCATCCACGGTATTGCAAACAGGAAAAAAAACCTCGAAACCGTGGAAAGGTGCCTGAGGTCAGTCGGTCTGTGGGACGATCTGAAGGATAAGCTGTCATCCCCTGCCCTGGAACTTTCAGAAGAGATGAAGCAGCGGTTATGCATAGCAAGGCTCCTGACCGTTGAGCCCGAGATAATACTGCTGGACGAGCCCTGTTCAGCCCTTGATCCCATAGCCACGCTGAGGGTTGAGGAGTTAATGGTGGAGCTGAAAACTGATTACACTATATTGATCGTGACACATAATATGCAGCAGGCTGCAAGGGTATCCGACTATACAGGATTCATGCTTCTTGGGGACCTTGTGGAGTTCGGCGAAACATCGCAAATATTCACATCCCCGAAGGATGAAAGGACCGACGGTTATATAACCGGCAGATTCGGATAGCTTTGTTGGAATATCTTTATTTTTCTTTGATAAGGCTCTCCTTTTTCTCCCCCTCTTAAGGTAAGAGGGGGTTGGGGGGAGTTATGTTAAGGCGGGCAATATTAACATAAACCCTCCCGACCTCCCCTTACCCTAAGGGAAGGAAAAGTTGTCCCCCTCTGGAGGGGGTGAAGGGGGAGGTGGTTTGTAATAATACAGTTATCTAATACCTAAAGATTATCAGGATTTTCCTCATTATGTTAACGTTGACAATCAAACAGGAAAGGACAGGCCCTGTGGCCGGCTGTCATCCATGGGTCTTTTCAGGTGCATTCAAGTCCATCCCTGACGGCATCAAACCGGGCACGCCCGTAAACCTTCAAAGCGAAAAAGGCGACTTTCTTGCAAAGGGATACTTCAATTCCTATTCACAGATAGCGGTGCGCCTATGGGGCTATGATAAAGACGAAGATGTTAATGAGTCCTTTTTTGTAAAAAGGATAGAAAGGGCCTATGCCATCAGAAAAAGATTTGTGGAATCTCCTGATACAAACGCCTACAGGCTCATAAACGGCGAGAGTGACCTCTTGCCAGGGCTGGTTGTGGACAAGTACGACGATTACCTTGCAGTCCAGTTTCATACGAGGGGTATAGAGTCATGGAAGAAAGAGATAGTCTCTTCTCTTGAAAGGGTTTTAAAGCCGCTGGGGATCTACGAGCGTTCAGACATGGAGGCACGCGGCATCGAAGACCTGGATAAGACAAAGGGGCTTTTGAGCGGCACTATCCCTGACCTGATCACCATAAGGGAAAACGGCATTAAGTTTCTTGTGGACGTTAAAGGCGGCCAGAAGACGGGGTTCTTTCTGGATCAGAGGGATAAACGCAAGGCCCTTATTAAATATACTGATAACGCATTCCTCTTAAACACCTTCTGCTATACAGGCGGCTTCTCTGCCTATGCCATGGCAGGAGGCGCTAAACAGGTTATAAGCATTGATTCATCAGAACCGGCCCTTCAGCTCGCAAAGGAGAATATCAGGCTCAATGGCTTTGATATGGCAAGGTGTGAGTTTATCTGCGGCGATGTTAAAAATTATCTAAGGAATGAGAAGAAGACCTTTGACGTCATCATCCTCGACCCCCCTGCATTTATAAAGGACCGCAAAAAGAAGAAAGAGGGACTGACAGGCTACAGGGGCATCAACGAGGCGGCATTGAAAATCCTTGCGACAGACGGGATACTGCTTACCTGTTCATGCTCCGCCCACTTGAGGTTTGATGAATTCCGCTATTTATTGTCTGAGGCAGGACTAAGGTCCGGAAGGGTCCTGACCTTTCTTGAGACATACACACACGGCATTGATCATCTGCAGCTGGTACCCTTCCTTGAGGGCGAATACCTCAAGTGCTTCTTCATATCGGCAGGTAGCCGATAATTCAAGGTTTCCGAGGCGGTTTTAGCTTTTTGATGTCTTCTTCCAGCTCCTTGAGACTCTCTTCACGCTGGTTGCGCAGCTGTATTTCCCGGAACTTGTCATATTCCAGCGAGGCTTTTTCCAGAGCCATCTGATGGCTGATTTTACCCGCATGGGTGAGCAACTCCCTCCCATTAAGCTGAATAATGGCGTCCAGCCGTTGAATCCAGTCTTTCATATACATAGGAATTCTCTGCTGGGCCATGGTTTCGGCGAAGGCCAGGTATTGTTCCACCAGCAGGCC
>JBFYXR010000481.1:0-4472 GCA_041310455.1 Desulfobacteraceae bacterium
CGAAGGGCTATACTGCTCAGGATATGGAGAAACTTAAAAATTCCTTCACGGCACAGGTCAAGAACGCATCCTCAGCTACAGCCCTTGCCAACTCCTATGCCAATGCAGTCAAGAACGGTGCAAAGTCAGATGATGTAGGAAATTATGCCCAGAAGAGCGCAGGCAGCGGTTTTGGACAGGAAGATTCCGGCAGCGGTTTTGGTTCAGGCGGTTCCGGCAGCGGTTCCGGTGGATCGGGCGGCTCTGGGATGGGCGGCGGAGGCGGGGGCCGCGGAGGCAGGTAAAGGCCCGGCATGAAACCAGTCATCAAAGAATAATAAACAAAAAGGAGTTGGGTATATTTCTCAGCTCCTTTTTGGATACTCCCTAAAAAAAGGAGAGACATAGTTATGTATCGTTACCAAATTAAATTTCTGTTACTAACTGTTCTAACTTCCTTGTTCATTTTATTATCTTATGAGGCGTTTGCCGGCGCGGAGATAGGGGCAAAGGCGGGATATGACTCGAACATAGACCGGGCTGTCGGGGGGGGGATGAGCGACACCTTTATGGCCGGGTTCCTGTCTTTTTCTAAAGAGATTGGTGACGGCAGCGGCACTGATTTTTCCATCAATCTTGGCCTTGAGGGCGCACGGTATGCAGACTCGACCTACCTGAATTACGGTATGGTAAGTATAAAGCCGGCCATTATTTTTTATCCCAATACAAAATGGAGAATAGATATCTCTCCTTTTATTCAGGCAACAGGGGTCAGCGATGAGGAGCAGTCGGCCCTTGCGGTCGGCGGCGAAATCGGCATGAAGCAGCTGTGGGGCAGGAGGTATTATAGCGGCGAATATTTTGTCTACACGGACAGCAGGGCGGATGTCGACATTTATTCATACAAGGAAAAAGCTGTCGGGGTATATGCCGGGGTCAATTGGACTGATGCCTTCTGGAGCGAGATGCGGTTTGAGTTCTCCAGGGGTGATTCGTTCAGGGCTGTCGGGGAGATTATAACAACCGAGGTCGTCACGAGTCAGATCGTTACAAGTCAGGCCGGTAAGGGAGGTCAGGGCGGCAATGGTCAGGGCGGCACGGGCCAGTACGGTTCAGGCAATTCGCCACGCTATTCCGAGGCATATAACGAATATATCATTAATGAGCCTGTAGATCGTCAGACCATAGGCGTCGATATGGGATATCAATTTAACCGTCATTTATCTTTGTTTGTAAATTATGCCTATATAACTTATAATGGAGACGCAGGGGATTCGGAATCTCATGCCGGCACAGTCGGCATTGGATACAGTTTTTGAAATATGAAAGTATTAATGTAAAATATCCAAGCTGCTTTTAAAAGGAGAGAGATTATGAAAATATTTAAAACAATATTAAGAAGGAGATTTTGTTTTGTAGGTCTTTATCTGCTTTTTATCCCGGCCCTTATGGCTTTGATCGCGTCTGGCTGCGGCGGTGATGATGACGACAGCACCGACAACAACTACAACGATAATGAGGCAGCCGCTGTGAGTGAAACAGGCACTCTGACATTATCCCTTACGGATGCCGCTTCGGACGAATACCAGGCTGTATATATAACCATCAGCGAAGTCAGGGCGCAGCTTGCAGAGGAAGGCGCTGAAGGGGAAGTGAGCGAAGGCAATTCAGATACCACCGACTGGGAGGTCGTCGCTTCTAACCCCGGCACCTATAATCTGCTTGAACTCGTCAACGGCGTGATGGAACAGCTGGGCATCACCGAACTTCCTGCCGGACACTATCCGCAGATGAGGCTATATCTGGGGGAGGAACCGGA
This sequence comes from Desulfobacteraceae bacterium, assembly GCA_041310455.1. Lineage (GTDB taxonomy): Bacteria > Desulfobacterota > DSM-4660 > Desulfatiglandales > HGW-15 > JAFGIC01. The sequence continues at coordinate 1,799 of JBFYXR010000481.1, forward strand.
TGATACAACAAATATCGAGGATGCGCCCCATCCGTTTGCCAATTATGTGATTGATAAAGACGGCTTTGCGCATGAGCTGTTTATCCCCAGTGGGTATCAGAGCGGCGTAAAGCTTGTTAATGCCTTTGATATCGAAGCAGGTGTATCAAAGGAACTGGTGCTTGATTTTGATGTCAATAAATCAATAATCACGCCGGGGAACAGCGGGAAGATAATATTAAAGCCGACCATAAAGGTAATCGATGTCATCAGCAGGCCGGTTGTAACGGGGACTGTATACGAAGAGGGCGGGGGTACCCCGATCCCGGGGGCATATGTAAGCGCACAGATATCTGATCCTGATGCAGATGATCCAAAAGATCAGATTATCAGCACAGGGACAATTACGGATGATGACGGTAGGTATCGCCTTATTCTGGAGGAAGGAAACACATACAATATCGTTGTGTATATGGAAGGGTATGCACCTAATTATGTCGAGATCGCGGGTACTCAGTTGAATGAGACATATGAAGATCGTGACATAAATCTGAGTGCGGCTGCTGCAATCACAATTCATGTGAGTGTGAATATCGAAGGGGAACCGGCAGGAGAGGAGGTGCAGAGCGCGACAGTAAGCTTCAGGCAGTATATTGATGATACCCAGATAGAGGTGATTTCCGAGAATATTGAAGACAGCGGCGGAAGCATTGATGTGGACGTAACCCTGCCTGCAGGCACATATGAAATAGTAAGCTCAAGTGATGGTTTTCCAACCCAGCTAAATACGCAGACTCTAGTGGATGATGATACATTGACTATTAACTTTCCGGAAATAGAAGAACCGGAGTAATAAATTCAGTCAGCAAAATTTATTGAGATACAATATTGAGAATAGGGGTACGTTGTTTAAATAGAAAAGGGAGTTAAGATAGTATATTTTAACTCCCATACATTTATTTCGAAAGATTTATTAATGAGCATTACTGTCCAAAACAATAATAGCTCGTCATGCCCGCGAAGGCGGGCATCCAGTGGTTTTTTCTCAACTGCAAACTCTGGATTCCCGCCTTCGCGGGAATGACAGTTCCAGGTTCTCTATTTATATTTAGCGAATAGAGCATCTTTATTTGCTCTCATAAGCGATTGCATCATTGTATTGGACAAGATTTATTAATGATAAATAGAAAATAAAAAGGGGATGAGATAATGAATAGAAAAAATATTTGTGTAATTGTGGGATTGACTCTTGCGCTCTTTCTTTTCGTGTCCCTGTCAGGGTGCAGGACAGCAGCCGGCATCTTCATCGGAGATACATCGCCGGGTCCGGGCCCTGCCAATGAACAAGGGCCTCCCCCATGGGCGCCGGCCCATGGAAATCGGGCCAAGCACAGCTATCGTTACTATCCCTATCATGGTGTCTATTTTGAGAAAATATCGGGTGTCTATTTTTATTTAAGCGATGGAAGATGGCAGATGTCCGCTTCACTTCCCGTATCCATAAGGATTACCGTGAACGATTTTGTAACACTCGACATGGATACCGACAGGCCCTATGAATATCATAATGACGTTGTAAAAAAATATCCTCCAGGACAACAGAAGAAAGGGAATAAAAATCAGAATAAGGAAAACAAGAAAGACAATAAAAAAGGGAAATAGCCATAGGGGCGAACAACCTTCGCCCCTATGAATGACCCCACCTTAATCCTCCCCTGAGAGGGGAGGATATACTCTAATCCTTAAGATCTTTCTTCGTAAACCTTGTGCCCTGCGCCATGAGCCCCGGTTTTATGTCCGGGGCTTTTCGGCCGCGGCATTCCTTCCTGCGATGCGCCCCCCTGCCAGTACGGAGATGCCGACATTGGCCCCTGCCGGGCCATAGTGGTCCCCCCATATCGAGCCGAGCACCCCTGCCTCGTACAGGCGCGGAACAGGCTTTCCGTCGTAACCGACAATCTGGCCCCTTTCGTTGCGCTCCGGGCCTCCCATAGTGGAGATGCCGCCTACATAGAGCCTCATTGCGTAATAGGGGCCGTTATCCCATGTCCCTATCACCCCTAAAAACCCCTTCGTTGCCCTTCCGAACTTGTCAGGGGTCCCGTTTGCCACGGCCTGATTTATCTGGTCTATCTCCGCCTTCAGATTATCCGCCTTCATGCCGGTTTTTTCAGCCAGCTCCTTTAGCGTTTCGCCTTTAGTTATCCACCCTTTGGCTATCTCTGTGGAATTGTCGCTGCTGAACGCAGGGGCGCCGCCCAAGCCTTCCGGCAGCCAGTCGGTATAGGTCGTGGCCACGGGCCCGGCCTTTCTGGCCGTCTCATCGAAGACGATCCATCCGGGATTGCGTGAGAAGCCCAGGCCGGTCTCATCGATTTCGACCATGTTCTTCCAGAAGTTGTGCTCCATCAGGGTTGACTCGTTCGAAAAGCGTTTGCCGTATCTGTCGCAGTACATCCAGGACGGCTTCCTGGCGCCGAAGATGAGGTACCCTGCCTTGCCCTCCTCGAACCACGGGCAGTAATATCCGCAAAGACCGTTCATATGCCACAGCTTTGCGCCGACCTTTGTGGCCATGGGTATGCCGTCGCCGGTGTTGAATTTCCATCCGGCGACCTTCAAGGGGTAGGGCCGGAGGTAGTTGCGGACCATTTCATCATTGAAGTCAAAGGGGCCGGTGCACAGGATCACGGCC
>JBFYXR010000482.1:0-2627 GCA_041310455.1 Desulfobacteraceae bacterium
AACCTCGACGGAATCGGCGATCAGTTCGCGGCTGGCAAGGGAGTACTTCATGCCTTCATGATTCATGGCAATGCCGTCGCAGACGCCGATGGTGGAAAATTCCATTGGGGTGCCGCCGGACATGATAATGCCCGTCTTTACGGCAGCGGCCACTTCCTGCAGGTGCTTGTGGCCCGGAATAACCTCATTTGCGGAGTTTGCTATGCCGATTATCGGCCGGGCAAGCTCATCGTCCGTATAACCCATTGCCTTGCAAAGGGACCTGTGGGGGGCCCTTTCAAGACCTTTCTTCATTAAATCAGACCTCATTATCTTAAATCCTCCTTATTAAAATATTTCTCTTCCCCTGGCAATGGGGTATCTACGGCCGTAGCCGAAGGCCTTTGATGTAACCTTAAGACCGGGCGCAGCCTGCCTCCTCTTGTGCTCGTTGAACACTATCCTCCTCATGACATCCTTTACTATGTCCCGATTATATCCCATTGCAGTGATTTCATCCAGGGAAAGATTTTTTTCAATGACAGCCTCAACAATACCGTCAAGCACATCGTATGGAGGAAGCGTGTCCTGGTCTTTCTGATTATGCCTGAGCTCTGCGGACGGAGGCCTTGTAATAATCTCATCCGGGATGACCTCTCCGTCACGGTTGATATGGCCGGCAAGACGATAGCACATGGTCTTGGGCACGTCGGATATGACCGCCAGGCCGCCGCTCATATCTCCGTATAATGTGCAGTATCCAGTGGCTGTTTCGGATTTGTTTCCGGTTGTCAGGAGAAGGGCATTGAATTTGTTTGAAAGGGCCATGAGGATGTTCCCCCTTATCCTGGCCTGTATGTTCTCCTCCGTAACATCCTCACTGAGTCCTTTAAAACTTGGAGCGAGTGATGCCTTGTAGCTTTCGAATATACCGGTAATGGTTATTTCCCTGAAGTCTATTTTCAGGTTTTCAGCCAGTTTCCTTGCGCACTCCCTGCTCATGCCGGAGGTGAATGGGGAGGGGAGGCTTACACCCATGACATTTTCATTGCCGATAGCGGCCCGGGCTATTACGGCGACAAGCGATGAATCGATCCCTCCGCTGAGCCCCAGGACCGCCTTTTTAAAGCCGCATTTTCCCATGTAATCCCGCGTCCCCATTACAAGGCCGCTAAAAAGAGATTCCTCTTCAGGAATGATGTACTCCTTTATCCCGTCATAATCCTCGTCACTGTCCCAGGTGATCGCGTCCGGCTCAAACTCCTTTGCCTTCAGGATCAGCCTGCCACCCTTATCGACAACCATGCTGGAACCGTCGAAAAGCAGGTCATCGTTTCCGCCGACCTGGTTGCAGTAAAGTATCGGGATATTGTGTTTAAGGGAAGCGGCTTTTAACACCGTCATCCTGAGGCCTTCCTTGTTCAATGTAAAGGGGGAGGCAGAGATGTTTATAAGCATATCGGCTCCCCGGGCCGTTAATGCGGCCACAGGGTCCTGGCTGTACCTCGGGGCCGCTTCAATGTCTCCGACATTCCATATGTCCTCGCATATGGTTACCCCGATTTTGCTGCCGTCCAGCTCAAACATAAGGCCTTCTTTCGCCGGCTCAAAATATCGTGTTTCATCAAAGACATCATAGCTGGGCAGCAGCATCTTGCCGCCCTTTTTCAAGATTTTGCCCTCATACAGCAGCGCCACGCTGTTGATAAGGGGCTTGCCGATGCCGTCCGGGTTTCTGTCGACATAGCCGCACAGGATATATATTCCCTTGACGGCTGAAGAAAGGTCCTGGAGATATCTCAGGTTGGCGGAAATGAATGCCGGCTTTTCCAGCAGGTCCCTGGGCGGGTAGCCCATTAATGCCATTTCAGGGAAAACCGCCAGCCGGCTGCCTGCATTTACGGCCTTTCTTGCTGACTCAATGATCAGAGAAGAATTATGCCTGAAATCGCCTATGACAGGATTTATCTGACAGATGGATATCTTCATTTGAACGCCTGATAAAAGTGCCTATCTCAGCTTATTGCCTTTGCGGCAATTTCAATGGCCCTGATGATCCTTGGTATCTGCTCATCCATGTTGATATTTATGCCTATGGTCAGGCACCTTGACAGGATATCGGCAGTCCTGGGAAGAGCGGTTTTATCATAGACGCATCTTCGCTCTCCTGACTCCGTCTTAAAGGGGTAGCCTGAGGCGATCGCACTCTTTCCCTCAAGAAGGTGCTCCCATCTCTCATAATAATGCCAGTCATTTTTATGCCATGAGTTAGCGGCTGCGCCTTCCCTGGCCAGGACAGAATTGAATTTATCGGCCATTTCAGCGGAGGGCAGGAAAAACATTATAAATGTGGCCGTATCTCCGGAGGGATCTGGTATATTCCTGAAGGCTATTCCCTTGATACCAGCAAGGGCCTCCTTGATGCGCGCCTTGTTTTCTCTCTGTTTCTTCAATATAATATTATCCAGCTTTCTCAATTGTGCAAGCCCGAGGGCGCCCTGAAGCTCCATCATCCTGTAGTTGAGGCCTATGAAGTTCCGTTTTTCGAGACCCCTGGAGACGGCGGGGTTATGGTCATGTCCGTGGTCATGATACTCCGAGGCGCGGGTGTAAAGGTCGCTGTCGTCTGTGATGACCATGCCTCCTTC
>JBFYXR010000486.1:0-5197 GCA_041310455.1 Desulfobacteraceae bacterium
TGCCCTGTCTGCCGCGGTTATCCCCTCGGCGGCCAGTCAGGAAACAGCCAAATTATTCAAGGTGTCTTTAGGCATGGACGGCTTCTTCACTGAGGCTCATGTCAAATTAAGGCCTGTTGACTTTGCCGCGGAAGGTGTTTACCTGTGCGGGATAGCTCACTATCCCAAGCACATATCAGAGGCGATCAGCCAGGCCTATGGAGCCGCAGGCCGGGCAATAACCCTTCTTTCCCATGACACCGTAAGGGCATCCGGCTCAGTATGCGGGGTCGATGAAAACAAATGTGTTTCATGCGGGGCATGTATTACCGTATGCACCTATGGCGCTATAGAATTCCATGACACGCCGCTGGGCAAAAAGGCCGCGGTTAATCCTGTTCTATGCAAAGGCGATGGCGTTTGCAACACGGTGTGTCCGACATCGGCCATTTCACTAAAACACTATACCGATGAAGAGCTTTTTAACCAAATTGACGCAGCCTCCGCAGCCTCTTAAAGGTTCACTAATGCACAAGGCAGTGATTATTAACTAAGGATGTGAGATAGGAATGAGTACAGATCTTAATTATAAGCCAAAGATTTTGGGCATAGTATGCAACTGGTGCTGCTACGGAGGCGCTGACCTCTGCGGCGTTTCCCGTTTTCAATACCCCCCTTATATAAGACTTATAAGGGTGATGTGCTCTGCCAGGGTTGACCTGACGCATATATTTCGGGCCTTCTCAAACGGACAGGACGCGGTATTTGTCGGCGGTTGCCATATCGGCGACTGCCACTATGTCACCCATGGAAATTACCATACCTTGAGCACCATTTATATATGCAAGAAATTACTGGAGCATGTTGGTATAAACCCGGAAAGGTTAAGGCTTGAATGGGTGTCTGCCGGTGAAGGGATCAAATTTGCCGAGGTTATGAATGACTTCGGCAACAAGGTGAAAAAACTGGGGCCTCTCGGCATAAGCGACGGGATAGATGAGAAGACATTAAAGCTAAGGCTTGAGGCGGTTACGGGACTGGTTCCGTACATCCGGCTGGTGGAAAGGGAGAGGATGAGGCTGTCCTATAAGACCGAGGAAGAGTATCATAATTACTTCACCGGCAGTGAGTTCAACGGCCTGTTTAATACCCTGATTCTGGATAAGCTGGCAATGAGCGAGATTGTATCGCTTCTCCGGGAACGCCCCCTTTCAACAGGAGAAATGGCTGAAAAATTAGGGCTCACCCCCTCCGAGGTGTCAAGACATATTAACAGTTCATCAAGACAGGGCCTGGTCAGGTATGATGAAAGCCAGAAGCGCTTTGCCCTCGCCTGAGGTGAAAGTGCAGAAAGAGAATTATGGGAAAGAAGAAGACTAAGGAACCGGCTATGAATAAGAAGAGGATCGACGAGATCATTGATAAACATAACTGCGAAGCGAGTTCATTGATTCAGGTGCTGCTGGATATCCAGAGTGAGCATAATTGGCTTCCAAAGGAGGCCCTGGAGAGGGTAAGCGAAAGATTGGATGTCCCCTTTACCAGGATACAGCACATCGCCACCTTTTATAAGGCATTCAGTCTGGTGCCTAAGGGCCGCCACCAGATCCATATATGCATGGGCACTGCATGCCATGTCCGGGGTGCGCCGCGGGTGCTCGATACGGTGCAGGACCTTACGGGGATTAAGGCCGGTGAAACGGACCTGGCTCTGAAGTTCAGTCTGGAGACTGTGAACTGCCTTGGCTGCTGCGCGCTGGGGCCGGTTATGAAGGTAGATGGGAAGACCCATGGCAAGATGGCGCCTGCCGAGACGGCAGATGTGTTAAAAAATTATGAGTAGGGGAAGATTATGGCGCGGCTAAATTCACCTGAAGAACTGGATAAAAAAAGACAGCAGATATTATCACGGAGAGATCCGAACACGCCTTGCATCTCGATATGCGCAGGCGCCGGGTGTATTGCATCCGGCGCGGGCGAGGTCATAGCCGCCTTTAAAGCCGAGATTGAAAAACAGGGCCTGCAGGCCGGCGTGAATACCAAGGAAACCGGTTGCCCCGGATTCTGCGAGCGGGGCCCCGTGGTGGTTATATATCCCGAGGAAATATGTTATCTCCAGGTAAAACCTGAAGACGTCCCCGAGATTGTCTCTCAGACCGTAAAGGAAAAGAAGATCGTTGAGCGTCTTGTATATGCGGACCCAAATACAGGCGAAAAGGCAACCCATGAATCCGAGATCCCATTTTACAAGAATCAAAAACGAAACCTTTTAGGGAGCAACATTAAGATTGATCCTAAGAGCATCGACGACTATCTGGCCCAGGACGGTTACGCTGCCCTTGCCAGGGTGCTTTTCAAGATGTCCTCCAAGGATGTTCTGGATGAGGTCAAAAAATCCAACCTTAGAGGAAGGGGGGGCGGCGGCTTTCCAACAGGGAGAAAATGGGAAGAATCCCGCAACGTGCCCGATGAAATAAAGTATGTGATCGTTAACGCGGATGAAGGCGATCCGGGCGCATTTATGGACAGGGCGCTTCTTGAAGGGAACCCCCATTCAATCCTGGAGGGCCTGATCATCGGGGGCTATGCCGTAGGCGCCCACGAGGGCTTCATCTACGTCCGGCAGGAATATCCCCTGGCAGTAGAGAATGTGGGCATCGCTATCAAGCAGGCGGAGGCCTGTGGCCTTCTCGGGAAAAATATCCTGGGTTCGGGCTTTGATTTCACTGTTATCGTGCACCAGGGCGCCGGCGCATTTGTATGCGGCGAATCAAGCGCCCTGATGACGGCGCTGGAAGGCAAGGCAGGAGAGCCAAGACCGAAATATATCCACACGGCCGTCAAGGGCGTCTGGGACCATCCCAGCGTCCTGAATAATGTTGAGACGTGGGCCAATGTGCCCCTTATCATCAATAAAGGCGCGGACTGGTTTACCCAGTTCGGGACGGAAAGAAGCAAGGGCACAAAGATTTTTTCCCTGGTGGGCAAGATAAACAATACCGGTCTTGTGGAGGTCCCCATGGGTATCACCCTGAAGGATATCATCTACAAGGTAGGTGGAGGGATACCCGGGGGAAAGAAATTCAAGGCGGTGCAGACAGGCGGACCCTCCGGAGGGTGCATCCCTGAAACGCTTTTGGATCTGGAAGTCGGCTATGATGAACTAGCCAAGGCCGGTTCAATGATGGGGTCAGGAGGGATGATCGTAATGGATGAGGACACCTGCATGGTGGATGTGGCCAGGTATTTCCTCGACTTCCTCACGGATGAATCCTGCGGCAAATGCGTCCCGTGCCGTGAAGGCATCAGGCAGATGCTCAAGATTTTAACAGATATAACGAAAGGCAAGGGGAAAGAGGGCGATATCAAACTTTTAGAGGAACTGGCCGAAGTAGCCGGAGAGGCATCCCTCTGCGCCCTGGGCAAGAGTGCACCGAACCCTGTTCTGAGCACGTTGCGCTACTTCAGGGAAGAGTATGAGGCGCACATAAATGAGAAGCGGTGTCCGGCCTTATCCTGCAAGGAGCTGATCGCGTTTTATATTGACCCTGAGAAGTGCCAGGGCTGTATGATCTGCTTCAGAAAATGCCCCGCCCATGCCATTGAAGGCGGCAAGAGCCAGATCCATGTAATTGATCAGGGAAAATGCACAAAATGCGGGACATGCCTTGAGGCCTGCCCGCCCCGCTTTAGCGCGGTGCAAAAGACATCAGGCAAACCTGTCCCGGCCCCTCTGCCTGAAGACGCAAGGGCGATAATAAGAAAGAGTAAAGAAAAATGAGCGAGATCCTTTTACAGATTGACGGAAAAGAAGTAAGAGCAGAAGAAGGGATGACCGTCCTTGAAGCGGCCAGAGGCGCAGGGATATCCATTCCAACACTTTGTCAACACGATAAGCTGGAGCCCTACGGGGCCTGCAGGCTCTGCATTGTGGAGGCAGAGTCAGGCGGCCGTACAAGGATTGTTGTATCATGCATCTACCCGGTGGAAAAGGACCTGATAATAAGAACCAGATCCGAGAAGGTTGATAGAATTCGTAAAATGATCCTTGAGCTGTTGCTGGCCCACGCCCCGGATTCCTGGGTCTTGAAGGATTTAGCTCAGGAGTATGGGGCAGACAAAAACCGATTTGAAAAAGAGGCGTCATTCTGCATTCACTGCGGCCTGTGTGTAAGATACTGCGCTGAGGTCAAGAAGAAGAACGCCATCGGGTTTGTTGACAGAGGAACAAGGCGGGAGATAAATTTTATTCCGGAGGTAGCATCCAGAGAGTGCAACAGCTGCAAGGAATGCTTCCCTCTCTGCCCGACATCCTATCTCCAGGCAACCTTTGTGTTAACCGAAGCCCTTGCCTTCCCTTCGGTTTCCTCTGAACCCGAACCGAAAAAGCAGGCAGTGATTAAAAAGTAAGGAATTAGAGCGCCCTTGTCTGATACCCGGGCCTTTTCTTAAAAGCAAAAAACAAAATATCCCTTTAAGTTAGGAGGACACTTTGAAAATACTCACAACAGTAAAAAAAGTAGTCGATGTGGAACTAAATATCCACGTTGACAAGGGAGCTATAGTTGAAGAAGGTTTGCAGTATGTCCTGAATGCATGGGACGAAAATGCTGTGGAGACATCCGTTCAACTCAAGGAGAATAAAAACGCGGAAACAACACTGGTCAGTATCGGCGGCGGTGAAGACGTTACCAAGGTCATCCGCAGGGCCTATGCTATGGGCATTGAAAAGGGGATACAGATCGATGACCCTGCGCTGGCAAAAGCGGATTCCTTTGTCTATGCCAATGTCCTGAAAAAGGTTTACGAAAAGGGAAATTACGACCTTCTAATCATCGGCAAACAGGCCCAGGATACAGATAACGGTCAAACCGGGATTATACTGGCTGAACGCCTGGGGCTGCCCTGTGTCAGCAATGTGATCGCCATCGAGGTGATCGACGAGAAGCACATCAAGGCATCAAGACTGGGCGACACCGGAACAGAGATCGTTGAGCTGGAGTTGCCGGCAGTAGTCACGGTTGACGTTACCATCAATGAACCCCGCCTTCCCCAAACACGCGGCATCATGATGGCAAAGAAGATGCCCATCGATGTAATGGATCTTGCGGCGCTCGGCGCCTCCCTTGATGAAGTTTCAGGCGCAGGTTTAAAATCGGAAATCGTTGAATATATTGCGCCGGAAACACGTAAGACCGGGCGAAAATTCGAGGGTGCT
>JBFYXR010000488.1:0-4604 GCA_041310455.1 Desulfobacteraceae bacterium
TTCCCTGGATGCATGGCGTCACCTGGCCTTTGACGAGAAAGCGGTTGAGAGGAGTGCATAATGATTGTTGCAGAACCAAAACCATTACAAGAGGTTGCCCTATCAGTTTCAGGTTATAAGAATGTATTGATCCTGGGCTGCGGGACATGCGTAAGCGTATGTCTTACAGGAGGCGACAAGGAGGCCGGCATTCTTGCGGAAGAACTGAGTTCTTCAAAATATTTTAAGGAAAATCAGCCGTCCTTTATTGTAAAGACCATTGAAAGGCAGTGTGAAAAGGATATGGTAGAGGCCTATCTGGAAATGCCTCCCGACACAGATGCAATCATTTCCATGGCATGCGGGGCAGGTGTTCAGACAGTAAGCGAGATCTATAAAAAGCTCCCGGTTCTGCCGGCTCTCAATACAACATTTATAGGCGCCCTTGATGAATCAGGGTTGTGGCGCGAGAAATGTCAGGGATGCGGTGACTGTATCCTGGCCCTTACTGGCGGTATCTGTCCGGTTGCGCGATGCGCCAAGAAACTGTTCAATGGCCCTTGCGGCGGATCATCCAAGGGCAAGTGTGAAATAAACCCTGATGTTGATTGCGCCTGGCATATGATAATAGAAAGACTTGAAGGACTCGGCAGGACAGACCATTATTCGCGCATAATTCCATTCAGGGATTGGTCCACTGACAGGGGGGGCGGCCCAAGAAAACTCGTAAGACCAGATCGAACCTCCACCGTTGCCGTATCATAATTGATTTCCATCCATAACACAGAAAGCTCCCCATGGAGCTTTCTGTGTTCAGAAACCAATAGTCAGCTAATAACTTGAAATAAAAAGGCTTTTACTGAAAGTTCTGTCCTGGCATAATCGGTAAATTGAATCCGAAAATGTCTATTTTTCAGATGAACTTTATCTAATCAATAGATCCTCCTATCTTAACCTGCCGTTTCATACAAATACTTTTACCTGTGAGTCATCTTTTTATACTTGTAAAAATTTGTATATAAATATAAAGAATCAGTAAAACGAGGTGAATTGTATGGATAACAAAGTCTTAATTATTGATGATGACGAAAGGCTATGCAATCTCTTGAAGGAATATCTGGAGGGAAACGGGTTCCAGGTATTTACCCTGGGAGATGCCTCGGGAGCGCTGAATATTATTGAAAGGGAGTCGCCTGATATTGTAATCCTGGACATCATGCTGCCGGGCAAGGACGGGCTTGAGGTCTTAAAGGATATTAATAGAGAATATAAGATGCCGGTCATAATGCTCACAGCAAAAGGCGAGGATACCGATAGAATTATAGGGCTGGAGCTTGGGGCAGATGACTACATTCCAAAGCCTTTTAATCCAAGGGAACTGCTTGCCAGGATGAGGGCTGTAATGAGGAGGGTTGCTCCTGAAACTAATGAAGAACCTGAAAAGGTTGATGAAAACAATATAATAGCGGGAGGCATCATATTAAACAGGTCAAGGCACACGGTTACTGTAAATAATCAGGAAATGGAACTGTCCCTGACTGAATACAAGATTCTCGAGGCATTGATGAGAAAGCCCAATATCGTATTAAGCCGTGATGAGATAATGAATTCCGCGAGGGGAAAGGATCTTATGGCATTCGACCGCAGCATCGATGTCCATATCAGTAAACTGAGGGCGAAACTGGAAAAGGATCCCAGATACCCCAAGAAGATAAAGACCGTATGGGGATCAGGATATATGTTTGCGGATGCATCATGAGATTCGGGAAATTATATATAAAGATATTCCTTTCTTTTGTCCTTGTCATGATTGTGACTGAGATTCTGATCTATCTTCTCTTTACACATTCGGAAAAAATGCTGATCGGATACCGGATGGAGAAGAATACGGTTGTAAAGGTTGGTCTCCTGAAGGATCTGATTGATGAAAAAGCAAGGTGGGTTAAGGAAACATCACCACTCGAAAGTAAGGGGATCCAGGACCTGATGAGCAAAATGGGAAGGATTTATGATGCGGAGATATGGATATCCCGTCCTGAAGGAAGGCCTCTGATGAAATCCTTCAGCGGTGAACTGCCGGATGAATTTTCCTTGCTGAATTCCGAAAAGGCATCCGTTTTCGGCGAGATAAGGATTTACTATAATATCAGTAAAAACCACAGGGTTTATGCCTCATCACCGCTTGAGGCTGACAACCTGACCGGAATGAATCTGAACATTATTTTTAATGAGGGGTTTCAGCCCCGACAGAAATACGACTTTGCAGCCGGGCTTATAATAATCGGGGCAGTTGTTGCCCTGCTTATCATTCCGGTTTCAAGGATAATTACGGAACGCGTCAAGGAGGTCAGAGAATCAGCGCTTCGCATTGCGGACGGCGATCTGTCCAGGAGGGTCAGGATTAAGACAGGGGATGAAATCGGAGAACTGGGGCTGGCCTTCAACCAGATGGCTGAAAGACTTGAGAGGATGATTATAGGAGGCAAGGAGCTTACCGCAAATGTGTCTCATGAGTTAAGGACGCCCCTTACGAGGATCAGGATAGCTGAAGAGCTGATAAGAGAACAGTTTGAGAAAGGTGAATTCAAGGGGTTCAAGAGGCATATGGACAGCATCAGGGAGGATATCGACGAACTCGATGCCCTTATCGGGCGAATACTTGAGCTGTCAAAACTGGACATCCATGAAACAGGATTTAAACCGGAGAAGTTGGATATATCCGATCTCCTGGATGAACTGCTGGAAAGGGTCGAGCCGGTGAAAATCCATAAAAAACTGCGGATGAGCACAGAACTGCCATCAGGGCTCACGGCATCCGGAGACAGGGCATCCCTTTCCACAGCCTTTCTAAATATCCTTGATAATGCGGTCAAATTTTCCCCTGAAAACGGCGAGATTATAATCTCACTTAAAACTGACAGGGACGCGATAGTCATAAAAATTACAAATACGTTTGAGGAAATGCCGGAGGAGGATCTGGCAAGGATATTTGATCCATTCTACCGGTCCAAAACATCCAATGCCTCCGGATCGGGATTAGGTCTATCCATAGCCTCCAAGATCATTCGCAAACACAGCGGAGATATTGCAGCAGCCAATTCTCCCGAAGGCCTTGAGATCACCGTAAGCCTCCCTTTAGTAAAGGCCTAGCCAAAGAGACTATTGCCGGCAGTCTTTAAATATCTCCCTGGCCGTAACCAGCCTCATTATCTGATTGGTCCCGGCGTATATCTGAATCAACTTTGCGTCTCTCATCATCCTTTCCACCGGATAATCCTTCATGTAACCATAGCCTCCAAGTATCTGAACGGCATCGGTGGTGACTTTCATGGCATTATCCGATGCTGTAAATTTTGCCATTGAACAGTACTTTGGTATCTCCTTGCGATCCTGCCTGTCAAGATGTATTGCGGCCTGATAGGTTAAAAGACGCGCTGCCTCTGTATTTGCAACCATATCTGCGATCATAAATTGTACTGCCTGCTGATTATGGATGGGCTTCCCAAACTGGACCCGTTCCCTTGCATAGCATGTTGCCACATCAATAGCGCCCTGGGCAAGACCCACTGCCTGGGCGGCTGTTAATATCCTGCCGGTCTCAAGGGCCTTCATTAAAATGCGGAGGCCGTCTCCCTCTTCACCGATCCTGTTTTCAACCGGAACGACAAGTTCATCGAAAAAGAGCTCCGAATTTAGGCAGCCCTTCATGCCCATTTTATTTTCATTCTTGCCGTAAATAAGCCCCTTTGATCCTTTTTCGACGGCAAACACGGAAATGCCTTTTGATTTTTTTTCATGGTCGGTGTAGGCGAATACGGAAATGACATCCGCTGCAGGGGCATTGGTGATGAACGCCTTCTCTCCATTGATGATATAGGTGTCTCCCCTGCGCACTGCGCGTGTGCGCATGGATTGAATGTCCGATCCCGCGCATGGCTCGGTAGCTGCAAAGGCAGCAAGCTTACCATTCACAAATCCCGGGAGATATCTTTTTTTCATCTCATCGCTTCCTCCGCACAGGATAGGTTGCACACCGTCAGCCTGGGAGATGAGCATTAACGCAGAGGATGCGCATACCTTGGATATCTCCTCTATTATCATGACGAACAACAGAAACCCCGCATTGATGCCCCCGTATTTCAAAGGGATCAGCGGTGACAGCAGACCGTTCCTGGTATATATATCCAGTATATCATAGGGAAACTCTGCTTTTTCATCGATCTCAGCTGCTCTGGGTTTGATTTTTTCCTGAACGATCTGCTTGACAGTGTTAAGAGTAATCCGTTGTTCCTCGCTCAGATTTATCATCCTTATATCCTCCGTTTAGCGAATGAAAAATAACAGGATCATCGTACCGATTGAGAATGTCAGCAATGTTGAGTATTTTGAGAATACTATTTGGAAGTAATGGATTTTTCAAAAGCACATTTATTCTAACATGTCATTAATTTAACATAAAATTTACAATATCAGCAATAATTTTTCAAGTGAGTTTTATATTCGAAATCATTACTGTCCAAAACAATTTTAAACCATTATATGAAGTCTTTAAGGAAAAAGATTAATATCTCGTCATGCCCGAAAAGCATGCCCCTGCGAAGGCAGGGGGCGGGCATCCAGTGGTT
>JBFYXR010000491.1:0-4907 GCA_041310455.1 Desulfobacteraceae bacterium
CGCATTCTACACTCCTGTCCTTTTCAGTATATACAATGATACGTCCGTGATTTTCCGAAAAACCCCTGACTCCATCACTCAGGTAACATTCAACACCCTTTTCCTTCAGATGTTCGTTGACAAGAGCAGACATCTCATAATCCAGGGGGGGCATGAGCTGATCAAGCATCTCTACAAGAGTCGTCTTCACTCCCCTTTTTACGAGATTCTCAGCCATCTCAAGCCCTATAAAACCTCCGCCAATAACCACTGCCGATTCAGGTTTATCCTCGTCAATGCGGGCCTTGATAAGATCTGAATCCGGTATATTGCGCAGATTGAAGATATTATTAAGATCGATGCCCTTAAGAGTCGGCTTTATAGGCTCCGCGCCCGGAGAAAGGATGAGCCTGTCGTAGGTCTCTTCATATATCCTGCACGTCATTATATCCCTTGCCCTGACCCTTTTGTTGACCCTGTCTATACTGAGCACCTCTGTAAACAGCCTTATATCTATGTTATACCTGGCCTTAAATGCCTCCGCGGTTGTAACAAGCAGGTTCTCCCGATTCTGAATGACGTTGCCTATATAGTAGGGGAGCCCGCAATTGGCAAAAGAGATATATTCCCCCCTCTCAAAAAGAATAATCTCCGCGCGCTCATCAAGCCTGCGGGCCCTTGCCGCCGCTGTGGCCCCTCCGGCTACGCCGCCGATTATCAATAGCTTTATGGACATGGGTGCCTCCGTTCATTGAACTAAAAATTGAATTGCCTCTTCATCTCTTCACTGCTGCCGAGGGATAATCATCAGGCGCAAGGCACATGGAATATTTCAAATTTGAGATTTGAAATCTTTTCACCCTGCGCCCTGTGCCCTGCGCCTTGTACCGCTATCCACCAATTATTAACCTGAAAAAATCTTAGAATCTCAGTGGAATCACCTGGACTCGCACCAATCCCCATACCTTTCCCTCAGTTCCCTGTGAAGGATCTTTCCCGTACCGCCCCTCGGCATCTCTTCAGCCTTTATGAAAATTACACTCCTGGGGATCTTATATCCCGCGATCTTGCCCTTGCAATAGGAGGATATCTCTTCCGGTGCGACATCCTCTCCTTCCTTCAGGACTATTACAGCCGTTACCTGTTCACCCCATTTCTCATGGGGCACTCCGATAACCGCGATATCCCTTACCACGGGGTGAGCGCCGATGACATTCTCCACCTCGGCGGGAAAGATGTTTTCTCCCCCGGATATTATCATATTCGCCTTTCTGTCAACCAGATAATAGTAGCCGTCCTCATCCCTGTAGCCCATGTCCCCTGCGCTGAAATATTCACCCTTCATTGCCTCGGCTGTTTTAAGGGGCTCCTTCCAGTACCCCTCAAAGACCATCGGGCTTCTCGAATAGATCTCGCCCACGACATTCGGTTCCTTAATGATTGTTCCGTCAGTGTCATATATCCTTATCTGGTCGGACCCAACAACCTCCCTCCCGCATGAACCCAGCTTGAGGAGCTGCTCTTCGGGCCTCAGCACCGTCACGATGCCTGCCTCCGTCGATCCGTAGGCCTCAAAAAGGCTGGTATTGGGGAACATCTGCATTATGCCGAGCTTCGTGTCCTTCCTCGCAGGCGCCGAGGATATCAGGAGCTTCCTGACTCCCTTCAGGTCATACTTACTCTTGACACCGTCAGGAAGGGAAAGAAGCATGACATAATGTGTGGGCACAAGGGATGTGAAGGTGATCCCATGCCCCGAGATCGTTTTAAGGAGGTCTTCGGGGTCGAAATTGGTCATATTGTATGTCATGACCGTGCCGCCTGCCCATGTGACGACAAAGGAATACTTTATGGAATTGCTGTGGCAGCAGGGCATAACCATAAGGTTGGTGTCAGCGGAAGAAAAATTATGCTCATGCATCATGATAAAGAACTGGGAGAGAAGGTTGGCGTGACTTTTCATGACGCCTTTGGGCCTCCCCGTGGTGCCGCTTGTATACAGGAGGACCCATATGTCCTCTGCATCAACTTTTGCCTGCGGCTCTTTTGCCGAGGCCCCCGCAATGGCCTTTTCATAGGATATATATCCCTCACACTCTTCGCCTGCATGGGCAAAGCAGATGTATTGCTCAACCTTCGGGATATGGCGCTTCATGCCGTTGACAAGGCTGATAAAGGGGAACTCCCTGCCGGTCGAAGGATCTTTGCCGCCCTGCACAATAAATGCCTTCGGCTCGCAATGGTTGATGATATATTCCATTTCAGGCGCAGCGAGCCTGAATATAATCGGGACGCATATGAACCCTCCCTTTGCAGCCGCCCCGTATATCTCCATCCATTCAACGCAGTTATAGGCGAGCACTGCAAACCTGTCGCCCTTTCGGAGCCCCAAATCGTAAAGGGCATTGGCAAGCCTGCAGGACCTGTCGTTCCATTCTTTAAAGGTGTATGATTTATAAAGGTCCTTGATGCCTGTTTTATCAGGCCATTTAAAGGCGTTAACCCTTAATACATCCTTTGCCGTCAACCATTGGCCGTGTTTCATTTTATTATCCTTGCTTTCTCGAACTTCGCCGTCTCTAAAAGATATCCATGGCAGCATGGTACCCTTCATGCACCGCCTGCTTGACCTTTCTGGGGCTCACGCAGTCGCCGACAAGAAAATATTTTTTAGGCGCCGCCTCGCACAGACGGAAGGCTCTATCGGAAACTGCCTTCATCCCTACGGCATGAACCACCGTATCTGCCTCGAAAAATCGTTCAGCACCCTCACTGTCGATCGCCTTGATGCCCTTCGGGGTTATCTCTGTGCATCTCATTCCCGTATGATAGGTCAGGATCTTTTTCATCTCTCCGAACAGTGCGATCCTGTGGCTCTCGGTAGCGTCAGGGGCCAGTCTGTCCATCATCTCAACAAGGGTTACGGACTTGCCCTGCGCCGCAAGGTGCAGGCCTGTCTCGCAGCCCACAAGACCTCCGCCTATCATGATCACCTTTTTCCCTACCTTCTCTGGATTCCAGTAGACATCGAGGGCCTGCATTACACCCGGCCCTGAGATGCCCGGTATACCGGGGATAACGGGTTGAGAACCCACCGCTACTATCAGTGCGTCCGGATTTTCCTTTTCCACCACCTCGGCCGTTGCCTCTGTGTTCAGCCTTACATCTATATCCAGCTTTCCGATTCTGCTTATCAGGGAATTCTTGAACCTCTTCAGGTCATCCTTGTACATGTCGGTATCCGTAAACTTCAAAAGGCCGCCGAGCTCCCCGGTCTTTTCGAACAGTGAAACCCTGTGGCCCCGCTCTGCCGCTGTTATGGCAGCATACATCCCGCCCGGGCCTCCGCCGACAACCATGACCTTCTTTGGACTTTTAACAGCTGGGGCCAGCGACATGCGGAATTCCTTGGTTGCCACCGGATTGACAGTGCATTGAAAGGTGCTGGGCGGCATTATTTCCCCCTCTATCTGGGGCATGGGGCTGAAGCACCCGCACCTGAGACACGGGGCGATCTCATCAGTCCGCCCGGTCTGAGCCTTGTTGGGAAACTCAGGGTCTGAAAGGGCCTGTCTGCCGAGGGCAATGAAATCCGCCTTTCCTTCGGCAATTATCCTTTCCGCCATGGAAGGATCGTTAATGCCTCCGACAACCGCAACCGGGGTGATGACCGCCTTTTTTATTGCCTCGGCGAGGTGGACATTGCAGCCATGGGCCTCGTACATGGAGGAAAAGGTCCTGGACTCCACATGCAGATGATATATCCCGACCGAAACGTGGATGATATCAACCTTCTTCTCTATCCTCCTGGCGAAGTCCACCGTGTCTTCTATGGTTATCCCCCCATCAACCAGTTCCTCTCCGCTGAGCCTGTACTCCAGAAGGAAGTCTGTGCCCACTGCCTCTCTGATCCTGTCAAGGACCATGATAGGAAATCTGGCCCGGTTTTCCCTGCTGCCGCCGTATTTGTCAGTCCTTTTGTTTGTAAGGGGGGACTGGAACTGCCCCAGAAGCCACCCGTGGCCGCCGTGGACCATGCACATGTCAAATCCGACCGTCTTCAGAAATTTGGCCGCCCTGGCGAAGTTGCCGGCCACATCGTTCATCATCTCCTCGTCCATTTCATCGACGGTTATCCCGTCCTCCCTGACATATCCCATCGGGCCTATGGGGTTGCGGTGGCCTATGATATTTTTGGGATGGTTGGCAGCCCCTGAATGATTTATCTCCATTGAGGCGACAGCTCCGTGCTCCTTTATGGCCATGGTCAGTTCATAAAAGGCCCCTGTATGCCAGGCCTTGGGATTAGGATCTGAGATTTTATTAAATGCGTCCGTGCGGCACCCGTATTCCCAGTCCACATCAGCCTCGCTGACAGTCACCTGGGCAAAGCCGCCCCTTGCACGGGCCTCGTAAAAGGCTATGCCCTGGTCTGAGGGGCGATTGTCCACGATCAGGTTATTGCCTGTCAGGGGCGCCATCAGCAGCCTGTTTTTAAATATTATCTTTCCGATCTTTATGGGGCTGAATAAATGCGGATATTCTTTCATTGGTATTTCTCCTATATTTTTCAATCAAATCCGGTCAGTTATGTATCAAAACGATTTCAATTTTATCCCCTCTTAAGCTAAGAGGGGGCAAGGGGGAGTTATGAGAAAGTCAGAAACATTAACGTAACCCCTCCCGCCTCCCCTTATCCTAGGGGGAGGTAAAACTTAAACAATCTTCCGCTTGCAATTCAAACCGAAGATTTGCGCTAAGTTTCATAAGAGTATATCAGGATACATGTCAGAGCCTAAGCCAGAATACACTATTTATCCAAAAAATTGAAATGAATTCACAAATGGAGATCCATAAAAGAATGGGGCTTTATGAAGAAAATGAGACTATATCGGGCAGCAGAAAAAAGGCAGGGACCGGAAAGGTCC
>JBFYXR010000493.1:0-5089 GCA_041310455.1 Desulfobacteraceae bacterium
ACAATTCTGCTACAACGATAGCAGATAGAATAATCCGGGATGAATTTGCATTTACAAAAATTACTGCCTTGCTAAAGCCCCGAAAAAAATCAATCAGAACATCCGTGTCCGGAAGAATCAGCTTCGCCATAATTATTTTCTGTCCCATTCAGAGCGCAATGTCTTGAAATCAGGGAGATCTGTACGATTTTTCCATATCCCTGCTGTCTCACGCAGCACCAACTCCTTATAACTATTGCCCGCATGATTAATGAGTTGATCGATTGCCTCTCGAATAAGTTCACTCTGTTTTTTTCTGGCGGATTTTGCTATGGTTGCCAGCTGATCACGTTGATGTTCTGTCAAATATATTTGTGTTCGTACCATGTAACATCTCCTTCAATGTATACATCATTATTATACATCGTCATGGGATGCTGTCAAGGCCAACGTGGAGCTGAGACGCTGGAAATGCTGTTTAGCTTCAGCTGGGGTTTTAGCTGTTTCCTCTGAACTATATCAGCTACTTCGTTTGGCCCGACCCCCATTCAACACAAATATGTGGAATCCTATTCACCAATGTCTTCGTTCCACAGTTCAGGATTATTTTCAATAAACGTTTTCATAAGTTTTCGGCACTCCTGGTTATCAACGACTATAACTTCTACACCTCGATACTTCAAATAATCCTCCGGTCCACGAAATGTGCGGTTCTCTCCAATAATCACTTTTGGAATCCCATAGAGAAGTATTGCTCCACTACACATATCGCAGGGGGATAAAGTAGAGTATAATGTTGCTCGGCGATAATCGGATGCTTTTATTCGTCCTGCGTTTTCCAGACAATGCATTTCCGCGTGCAATATCGCACTTCCCTTTTGTACTCGTTGGTTGTGACCGCGCCCAACTATTTGATCGTCAATAACAAGTACAGATCCGATCGGTATGCCGCCCGATGCCATCCCCTTTCGCGCTTCCTCAATTGCAGCCTGTAAATATTTATCCATAATTTATATTTTCCACATAACGTATTTATCAACTGACGGTGTGCAGCACAGCGGAACACCGATAAGGTGCAGAAAATGGTTCAGCCTTTTTCTTTTTTGAATTCAATGAGTTCAACTGGGGAACCGTTATCAATGAACATTGCCACTCTTACTCTTTCAGCTGGATTGCTAATGCCTCCAAGTAAATCCTTGCCTTCTATTTCCTTATCAAGGTTATCAACTTCAAATGCAATATGAGGGATCGTCTTGATAATCTCAGAGATCGGACTATCTTTTTCAAACCGCATCCACTCAATACCATATGGGCTCGTTTTAAAGCCAGAAACATACATTCCATAATCAGCAAGATACTTTTCATTTGGCCGAGGTATGTCGGTAGGAATTCCAATATGATGGTAATGCCACCCCTGTTTAATGACAGCAGGTGCTTCATGGTCTAGTCTCAGATTGCGATTATGATAAGGCTTTTGATTTTCTGACATGATTACTATCCATTAGGGCAGAACGACTAGGCTGACAATTGTGCGGATGGTTTTCCCGCACAATTGTCAGCCTGATGTTATGCCTCGCCTGATATTGAAACCTTTCCTTCGTTATATTTATGAATCAGCATTGAGATTAGAGATTGATAAGGAATACCTTCTTCAATCGCTTTTGCCTGGATTTTTTTTAAGTCTCGCTCGCTCATCCGAATATTGATCCTTTTTTGTTTCATCAAGCTGTTACGGGCATATTCTTCAAACTGCTTTTTCTCTTTCTTAGTTAGGTCTGAAACCCATTCTTCGGTTTCAAGGGATTTTGCCAATTCCATTTCATCGTTATCAAGGAATTTTCCTCTTTTCATCTATTGCCTCCCAAATACTTTTTTGTTTCTTTGCTATTCGGTATTATCGTTTTTAAAAATATTTTCTTATCATCTTCGACGAATGGCACCGAATAGATATAATTATCAATTTTTACTAGAAATATTTTTTGATTAGGATATTTCTCAGGATTCGGATGCTTTATACGGTCAATTAAATCTCCAGAAACAATCGCTAATACAACTTCTTCAAACGATACTCCTCGTAGCTTCTTGAGTAGCTCGTTTTTTTTGTCATTCCAATCATAATATTTCATAAAGGTGTGCCTATTGTATTCAGTTTATAGAATAGTAAAGTGTAGCGGTTTTGTCAATGATTTTAAGCATAACGCCCTGTGTCAGCGGACAGTCTTTTGTTCCGCTGGACACAGTTGTTGTGTGGATTTATTGACTTAATTTTGAACTAACTACTCGATTAATGCTTATGCCGGATTCAGCGGCCCGGATAGCAAGATTGCGATGAACATCAGGTGGAATCCTAACCATAAATTTACCACTGTATTGTCGACAAGCAATGGGTTCCGGGATAACCTCATTATTGGCTTCCATATCCTCAACAACTTCTGATACTAATTTCCGTATTCCTTTTAAGGCAGCCTCCGGTGTAACAGCCAGCCAACTCAGGTTAGGAAATTCAGTGCATAAACCAACATGTTCTTTATCGTCTTCTGACCATGTTACTCGGTATGTATATCGATCATTTTTTAATGAAAGGGGCCAAGTCTTTAGTTAGCTCATGTTAAAGATAAAGATGAGTCAAGTAAAGACTTGACCCCTTTCAAAATCCACTTTATGGCCAAATGTTACCGTACTCCAAAATAGCCTTGACTATTTTGGAGTAGAGGTTAAAATAGCCACATGCGTTATATAACTCCTTATATCCTTGAAGATCTGAAAAAGAAGATGGTTTTTATCGGCGGCCCGCGTCAGGTGGGAAAGACTACACTTGCCAAGTTCGTTCTTTCAGAACATTATTCTAAAGGACTTTATCTTAACTGGGATTATGACGAAGACCGGCAGGACATCCTGCGTAAGAAATGGAGCGCTGACAATGACCTGCTTGTATTTGATGAGCTGCATAAATATCCCAAATGGAAAATATGGATTAAAGGTGTTTTTGATGTCACTCACGAAGATCACTCCTTTCTGGTAACCGGTTCAGCCCGACTTGACGTTTACCGGAGAGGCGGCGATTCTCTGATGGGCCGCTATCATTACTGGCGTCTTCATCCCTTCACCCTCGATGAGATACCTGACGGCATCTCGCCTGGTGATGCATTTAACAGGCTCATGACCGTCGGGGGATTCCCTGAGCCGTTTCTGGATGGGGATGAGCGGAATGCCCGCCGCTGGCGGCGCGAACGATTCGACAGGATCCTGAGAGAGGATGTACGCGACCTTGAATCAATCCGCAACATACAGTTGCTGGGCCTTTTTCTTGAGATGCTTCGATCTCGTGTGGGAGGTCTTATTGCAGTGTCAAATATTGCGGGTGAACTGGAGATCTCACCCAAAACCGCAAAGGCATGGCTTGAGGTTATGGAAAGGATGTATGTTGTATTCAGCGTCAGACCTTATACGAAATCATTGACCAGGGCGGTATTAAAATCCCCCAAGGTGTACTTTTTTGATAACGGCGATGTATCCGGGGATGAAGACGCCAGGTTCGAGAACCTGGTCGCGGCTTCGCTGCTTAAAAGGCTGCACTTTCTTGAGGATCGTGACGGGTATCGCTATGAACTTCGATATATCAGGGACAAGGAAGGCAGGGAAGTGGATTTTGCCGTTTTAAAAGATGGACGGCTAGAAGAATTGATAGAAACAAAATATTCTGATGAAGACATCTCGAAACATCTTCTTTACTATGCCGAGCGCCTTAAACCTGAAAAGGCAACGCAGATTGTTGCAACGCTTAAAAGGCCCTATGAAAAGGGGAAAATAAGGGTTGTTGATCCGATTACATATTTTAGGCAGAAGGCCTGAATTTTAAATGACTCTTAACATATTTAATTTTGAGAAGACAGTGTACTGAATGTGTTTTATTGTATTTTTTCCATGAACCCTGCGCCTTGTGCCTTAAGCCTTGCGCCTTTGATTTTATCATGAATCATCCCGGTCTTTATATTCATGTCCCTTTTTGCAGGTCTAAATGCCCTTACTGCGGCTTCTATTCCATTGCATCCACTTCACTTATCCAGGGATGGCTGGATGCCCTTAAGAAAGAGATAATCCTATATCAGGGGATATTCAAGGAACCCTTTGACAGCCTTTATATAGGCGGAGGGACGCCTTCTGTCCTGAGCACTGAACAGCTTTATGAGATCAGGGATTGTCTTTATGAGAATTTTCAATTCAAGGATGACACCGAAGTCACCATTGAGGCCAATCCAGGAGACATGGACAGCGCGAAGATCACGGGGCTTAGAGCTGCGGGATTCAACAGGGTGAACCTTGGCGTGCAGTCATTCAATGATGATGAGCTTATATTTCTCGGGAGGAGACACAGCGCCAGTGAGGCGGAGGCTGCGATAGCAGGTCTGAGGGCATTGGGGTTCGATAATATCGGCATTGATCTCATATACGGGCTCCAGGGGCAATCACTGGAAGGATGGAAGGATAACCTTGATAAGGCCATCGCCCTTCAGCCGGAGCACATCTCCTGCTACCAGCTTAACATTGAAAAAGGGACCCCTTTTGCAAGCATGAAGGAAAGGGGGCTGATTGAGCCTGTAAAGGAGGAGACAGAGGAGGCTTTTTTTCTGACCACATCGGAATTTCTTGAGGATCACGGCTACATGCATTACGAAGTCTCCAATTTTGCCAGGGGGGAGTCATTTTATTCGCGGCATAACCGCAAGTACTGGGATCATGCGCCCTATCTGGGATTAGGGCCTTCCGCTCATTCGTTTGACGGTGCATCAAGATGGTGGAATATGAGGTCGGTCAGGAAATATTGCGAGGCGCTTGGAAATGGGGAGCGCCCTGTTGAAGACCGGGAGCTCTTAACCGAAGAGCAGATAATGCTGGAGACGGTCTCACTAGGTTTGAGGACAAGATGGGGTTTTGACATGAATGTGCTGCATCCAGGGCCGAAAATAAAAGACGCGATATCAATGCTTGAGGAATCCGGATATATCCGCGTCAGGGATGAGAGAATAATCCCCACCAGAAAGGGCTTCCTGATCGCTGATCACCTTCCGCTTTATTTCTTTTAAGGATTACCTTTCTGAAATAATGGTCT
>JBFYXR010000495.1:0-2965 GCA_041310455.1 Desulfobacteraceae bacterium
GACACCCATGTACGTGTAAATGGTCCTGGAGGTCAGATTGACGGCACAGTTGTAATTCTGATAGGCGTTTCTCGGGTTCAGCAGTACTGCATAGGGCAGATCGGAAAGCCCGACCTTCCTTTCAATCTCCCTGTTGGGGTAGCAGTCGGTGCCGTATCCCGTTGCCTTCAATGTCACCTTTTTGCCGGCAATAAGATCGTGTATTACATGACCTCCCCCGTATTTGAACTGGCCCGGGTGAACCCCGTTAAGGGGATCGTCTTCGGTTGACTCGGTTGCGCCGATATAAATATCGACGGCGGCAAGACCCGCGTAGGCAGGCACGTTGTTCAGCCATACCCTTGAGGCCTTCATTGCCGGTTTTGAATGTCCGAAATTGATAAAAGCCCCTGAGGAGCACATGGGGGCAAATGTGCCTGTTGTGACAACATCTATCTCTTTCGCTGCCTTTGCAGCGCCCTTTCTCCCTACAAGATCCGTCATTTCATCTGCTGTAATGACTACCGCGTTTCCCTTTTTGATCCTGGCGTTTATCTCCTGGATTGTCTTCGATATGTTCTTTTTGGGCACCTTCACTAACCTCCGTTTATGGACAGAATGCACAATATTAAATGGTATGGCAGGATAAGACAAGAAAAAGTTTATGCTCTTAGTTTCTTGACTTTTAAAATATGATTCTATAAGCATAGAGACTGTCCGGAGGCGTTCCATATGCAGTCCGGACCTGAAATGCAGGAAAGGATAAATCAGCTGAATGCCTCATCCGGAAATATCCTGCATGAAAACTCAACCCTATCCGGGCGCCGGAAGCCGTTTTGTGTTAAAATATATTATAAATTTGAGGTGGGCATGGGATATCCTGTTCATATTGGAGATTTAACCATCAACAGAAAGGGGCCGTTCTTTGTTATCGCCGGGCCATGCGTTATTGAGAATGAGGAAATTACCCTTCGTGTTGCCGAGTTCCTGAAAGAGACCAGCGAGGCCATGGATATCCCCATAATCTTCAAGACCTCCTATGACAAGGCAAACCGGACCTCCATCGACTCCTTCCGGGGTCCCGGCATCGACAGCGGGCTTAAAACAATCGGCAAGGTGAAGCAAAAAACCGGCCTCCCCGTTTTATCGGATGTGCATACCGCCGAGGATGTCCGCAAGGCCGCTGAGATCCTCGATGTGATACAGATACCAGCCTTTCTCTGCCGCCAGACGGACCTGCTCCTGGCAGCGGCCAACACGGGGCGCGCCATAAATATTAAAAAGGGGCAGTTTATCTCTCCTGTTGAAATGGAACAGGCTGTCCGCAAGGTAACATCTACAGGCAACAATAATATCATGCTGACAGAAAGGGGATCCTTTTTCGGCTACAACAACCTGGTTGTCGACTTCCGGTCCATTCCCATAATGAAGGGCTTTGATTTCCCGGTCATCTTTGATGCGACCCATAGCGTTCAACTTCCGGGAGGCAGCGGCGGCTGCTCGGGCGGGCAGAGGGAGTTCGTTGAAAATCTGGCAAGGGCGGCTGTCGCCGCAGGCGCGGACGGCATCTTTATGGAGGTCCATCCTGATCCGGATTCAGCCCTCTGTGACGGCCCCAACTCATTGCCCCTGGACCAGGTGAGACCCATTTTAGGGCTTCTTAAGGAGATACATACTCTTGTATCTCACCGGATCTGAAGCAGATCTATTAATAAAGGCACCTTAACATCATTATTACTGACGGCTTTCACATCAGGAAGTAAGCGCGGAAGCCCTGCCGTCGGGTGTCTTGCAGTCTGTTTATGAGGTTTTCAACATGCTGGATGAAAGGCTGGGAGCGATTAAAATCCTTATCCTCGATGTCGACGGTGTATTAACCGACGGCCGGATTATAATAAATGACCATGGTGAGGAGACAAAGGCCTTTAACGTGAAAGACGGGTACGGCATAAGGGCGCTTCTGGATGCAGGCATTGACGTTGCCGTTATCACAGGACGAAAATCCGGAGTTGTTGCTCACAGGGCAAAGGACCTGGGCATCAGGAGTGTTTATCAGGGTGTTGCGGATAAACGGTCCGCGTGCATGAGGCTGCTTGAAGAAAGGCATTTGACGGGCGGCCAGGCATGCTATATCGGCGATGACCTGCCGGACATCCCTGTGCTGCAATATGTCGGGATGCCGGTCGCGGTAGCAGATGCCGTAAAAGAAGTGCGTGAAGCGGCATTATACATAACTGAAAAAAACGGCGGGAATGGCGCTGTCAGGGAGGTCTGTGAACTCATCCTGAAGGCGCGTGACGCCTGGCCTAAAAAACATGATCCCTGAACGCAGGAAAAATCTTTACATGGCATCATCCTTTCTGGTATACTTATTGCAAATGGCGAAAATCCGGTTAAAATATCTGCCCGTTGCCGGCATACTGGTTCTTCTCTGCATAATTGGGTATTTTCTTGTTAAGACCGGTTTTCAGAAGGGAAAGGGCCTGGACCTGGAGGCAATACTGCCGGACGCAGGGCTGACGGTAAAGAATTTTCACTACAGCGAGGACACCCTTGTACTTGATGCGGATGAAGGGACCTATTCCCAGGATAAACAACGGGTCACTCTGGTCAATTTTCATCTTAAACTGGAGCCGTTGAACAGCCCCTCCATGGAAATAAAGGGGGAGCAGGCCGAATGGGACAGAGGCCTGAAGGTCATTAGCCTCAGGGGCAACCTGCAGGGATACAGCAATAATGGATACGGAATATTTACCGAAAACCTTACTTATGAGCAGAAAGATGGCGCCTTAAAGACTGATGAGCATGTAAGGATTACCGGTCCATTTTTTTCAGTAAACGGCAAAGGCCTTCTCTGTTATCCGGAAAGACAGAGGTTTAAAATTATATCTGATATCACTGCATTAATTGAGAAAGGTTCTTTAATTTGAAGAAGATAAGCAGCGCCTTTTTGATCATAATCACGATATCGGTTTTTCTCACATTT
>JBFYXR010000496.1:0-5819 GCA_041310455.1 Desulfobacteraceae bacterium
CAACTCCCGGGAGGGAGAAGGCACGAGGGTCTCTGCGTCATTTGTGCTTGATCATATAGACCTCGCCCCTATCGGCGATCTGGCAGGCTCGATTACATGCCTGATCATGGGGAATCCCGGGGTGGATTTTGTATATACACATGAATATAATCAGAGGTCTTTCACAATAGACACAAGGGACATTAAACGGGAGTTGGACGGCGTTTCTATAAACAGGCCTGAGGTCCTGAGATATATTGAGGATATGATTAAAGTGTCTATACAGGAATTGAAGGAAGATTGAATTATTTTTTATCGGAGATAACACATGGGCAAACTGACCATTGAAGACCTTAAAAGGCTTAGAGAGGATACCAGGAAGAAGACAGTCCTTCGGGAAGGCGGCGCAACGGTAAATATTACCGTCCACATGGGGACATGCGGGATTGCGGCAGGCGCCAGGGAGGTAATGGATGTGCTGCTTGAGGAGCTGTCTCAAACGGACAGGCAGGATATACATGTCATGAACTCGGGATGCATGGGGATGTGCAGCAGCGAACCCAACGTTACCGTTGAGGTTAAGGGGCAGGAGCCTATAATCTACCAGCATGTAGATAAAAACAGGATGCGTCAGATCTTCAAGAGGCATGTGCTTAAGGGAGAGATACAGACTGACTTTGCCCTGGCCAGGATACAATGATTTTAAAATGTCGGTATTCCCGTGAGGATCAAGTAAAACTCCAACCGGAAATTGCTGACTGTCTGGAGACTTTATAATGGATAAATACAGAAGTCATTTGCTTCTTTGCGGGGGGACCGGTTGTCACGCAGCCGGAAGCAGGGAGATTAAAGATGAACTTGAGAAAGAACTCGCCTCGCGCGGATTGGATAAGGAATTTAAGGTTGTAGAGACAGGCTGTAACGGCTTTTGCGCACAGGGGCCCATGATGATAGTCCAGCCTGAAGGCATCTCTTACCAGAAGATAAAAAGGTCGGATGTAAGGGAGCTTGTTGAAGAGCATTTTCTCAAGGGCCGTCCGGTGAAACGCCTGTTTTACAGGGAGCCCGCCTCAGCCGAGACGATCCCCGGAATCAATGACATCCCCTTTTATGCGAAACAGCAGCTTATAGTCCTGAGGAACAGGGGCTTAATAGATCCGGAAAAGATCGATGAATATATCGCAAGGGACGGATACCTCGGGGCGCCCAGGGCGCTCCTGGAAATGACGCCTGAGGAGATTATCAATGAGATGAAGAAATCAGGGCTCCGGGGCAGGGGAGGGGCAGGGTTCCCCACGGGATCAAAGTGGGAGTTTGCCTTCAAATCCCAAAGTGATGTCAAATATGTCCTGTGCAACGCAGATGAAGGAGATCCTGGGGCGTTTATGGATCGAAGCGTCCTGGAGGCTGACCCGCACGCCGTTCTGGAAGGGATGACCATAGCGGCAAAGGCCATAGGCGCGCACCAGGGTTATATATACTGCAGGGCTGAATATCCCCTCGCACTTAAGAGGCTTGATATAGCCATAAGCCAGGCAAGAGAATACGGACTGCTCGGACGGGATATTCTGGGCAGCGGATTCGACTTCGACATCGAGGTTTATCAGGGCGCAGGCGCCTTTGTATGCGGAGAGGAAACGGCCCTCATGCATTCAATTGAAGGCAAGCGCGGCATGCCCAGGCCCAGACCACCTTTTCCCGCCCAGCAGGGCCTCTGGAAAAAGCCTACTGTCCTTAACAACGTAGAGACATATGCCAATGTTGCGCAGATCATTTATAAAGGCGGAGACTGGTACGCCGGCATAGGCACTGCGACCAGCAAGGGCACCAAGGTCTTCGCGCTTACAGGGGACGTCCAGAACATAGGGCTTGTTGAGGTCCCTATGGGGACATCTCTCAGGACCATCATCTTCGATATCGGAGGAGGAATACCCAAGAAAAGGAAGTTCAAGGCAGTCCAGCTCGGCGGCCCTTCCGGAGGATGCGTCCCCGAACAGCACCTTGACACGCCGGTGGATTACGAGTCCATTGCCAGGGTGGGCGCCATAATGGGCTCCGGCGGGATGATTGTAATGGACAATCATTCATGCATGGTTGACATGGCCCGTTTTTTCATGGACTTCATACAGGATGAGTCCTGCGGGAAATGCACGCCATGCCGTGAGGGGACCAGGCGGATGCTTGAGGTCCTGGAAAAGATAACCCATGGTGAGGGCGAAATGGAGGATATCAAGCTCCTTGAGGACCTCAGCAGTGTTATTAAGGATTCAGCCCTGTGCGGCCTGGGCCAGACGGCCCCCAATCCCGTATTGTCCACTCTCCAGTATTTCAGGGATGAATACGAGGCCCATGTGCTTGAAAAAAGATGCCCCGCGAAGCGATGCCATGCGCTTGTAAAATTCGTGGTGGATTTAAAAAAATGCAAAAAATGCGGAGTATGCTATAATAATTGTCCGGCCCAGGCGGTAGAATGGAAGAAGAAGGAAACGGCCTTTATAAACAAAGAAAAATGTGTCAGGTGCATGTCCTGCATAAGCAACTGCCCCTTTGATGCAATAGACTGACAGCAGGTCTGATAACGTGAATCCTGCGCTTTTTTGAGTTCAACACCACTATTAATGCGGAGGGCTAAACAATGAATAATGAACAATATAACCTGCCGGCTTTGGACGAACTGAAGAATAACACCCTTCTGCTGACAATGGCAAATGAGCATCTTGCCGAAGAAGTTTTTCTGATCAAGACGGGCAACAACATAAGCCGGGCCGTAGAAGTCCTGAAAAGAGATATATCGGCCCTCAAAAAAGAATATCCTGGAAAGTTTCTTAATGAGGTGGACACGGACAGCCTGCTCGAAAGGATCGATGCCGCAGCTCAACGGATGTTAAAGCCCTCCAGGGAGCTAAAGGACCGTCATGCCTCCGGCGCCCTGGGACATGAGATGGAAGAAAATTTCATGTCAATCAGGGCTGCGGTTGAAGATATCCGGATAAAGGTCAGTGGTTCACATACTCAAAAGCCGGGCAAACGTTCAGCGGCGGATATCCTGGGTTCATCCAAGGAACTCTTTCAGTCTGCAGGAGGCCTCTTGATTTTCAGCGCAAAAATCCTTACCGGTATCGTCTTCCTTGCATGCGTCGTCTTTGCCTATCTTTTTTTCACAATGGAAACGGATAAGATCTTTTTAACGGAGATGTCTGAGAGCAGTGCCCTGGTGCAGGAGAAAAAAGACCTGATTTACGGGCTGGAACGGGAAAAACAGGCGCTGAATGATAAAAGAATTTTGATAAAAAGCGGAAACGAGATGACAAGGGATCAGAAAGTCGCGGCCCTGGAGGTTGAGGTCAGCCTGAAAAAGATCAATGACACTATTGATCAGATTGAGGCGGAGATAGCCGTACAGGAAAAAAAGCTGTCCGCGAACGAGGATAAGCTGGATGAATTCAATAAAAAAACCTTCTTCGACAAGCTCCTGAAAAAATAACTTTAAATCATATATTTTATGAAGCAGGCCTTTTCCTGCCCTCTTGCCATTATCAGCCTGTCTTTCCCCTTATGCCTTATCTTAACGAGTGTCTCGGTTGTCTTCGCATCGCTGTAGGATACGGTCATGGAAGCCGCCAGCCCTTCAGCAAGGGTAGTGATCACCCCGGTCATAAGGGCGCTCGGCCCGGGGACCGAAGGCGTTGTCATCAGCAGGTCCTCTTCTCCTGCCAGTGATCCGATACCACTATTTTCGTCCTCTTTCCTTCCTATGATCAGCTTTGTCTCAGGTCCTATTCGGAAATGCCTGCCTGTCTTTAAAAGCTCGATATCGCGCACCTCAAAGTCCGGATCAAAGGACATCAGGTCCTTAAGTCGCCTGGAAAAAACCTCCTCCGTCAGGAGGCAGCCTCCTGCCGGAGAGGGATAATCTTTTATATTGAATCTTATGGCAAGTTCCATCTGGGGCTTGCGGGACCTTCCAGAAAAATCCATCAGCTCATCACGCCTGACCCACCCCTTCTCTTCCGGGACAGTCAGGGGCAGGTGCTTCGCTGAAAGCGGCCTCAGGATAAGACCTTCCATACCGCTCTGCCTGTCGATGATGGAGAGCGCCCCCCGGTTCTGCGACATGGGCCTTTGGCCCAGGACCTCGCCTGTGATGATAAAGCCTGCGCCTTCCTCCTCCATCATCTCCCCTGCAATGCGGAACATCAGCGCATGGCAGTCTATGCAGGGATTCATATGGCCGCCGTAGCCGTGGGGGGGATCCTTTACGACTCCAAGGTGCCTCTGGGTAATGTCTCTTATTTTAATAGGCAGGTGAATGGCCGCGGCAGTTGCCTTTGCCTTTGATGATGTGAAAAAGGGCGTCTCAAAGAAAACAGCCTGTACCTCAATCCCCTGCCTCCGGATCATCTCCGCGGCAAGTATGCTGTCCAGGCCGCCTGAAAAGACAGAGATCGCCTTCATATTATAATCCCGACTCAGATGCCTTTTTAAGGAGTTCCTTCTGGCGCTTGTCAAGCTCTTTCGGCACGGAGATGTTTATGATGACATAGGCGTCGCCCCTTCCCTTTTCGCCCATATGCGGCATGCCGTAGCCCTTCAGCCGGAATCTCGAATTGCCCTGGGTGCCTGCCGGTATCTTGAGCTTCAGGGTCTTTTTATCTATTGTGGGCACCTCAACCTCGGTGCCCAGGGCTGCCTCAGTGAACCTGATATCCCTCGTAAGCAGGAGGTCGTCGCCCTCCCTTTTAAAGACAGGATGATCGATGATCCTGATCTCAATATAGAGGTCCCCCTTGGGGCCTCCATTCAAACCCGGATGCCCCTTCCCCTGCAGCCTGAGTTTCTTTCCGGTTGTGATCCCCGGTGGGATCTTTACTGAGACCTTGTCCTGCCCGGGGTTGCCGGTTTGGTAGGATATCACTTTTTCCGAGGTCTCAAAGGTGTCCTCCAGGGTTAAGGAAAGCTCATAGGTTATATCCTTGCCTTTTACAGGCTGGGGCCTGCTGTGAGCGCCGAAGCCGCCTGCAAAGGAACCTCCCTGGCCCCTGAAATCTCCCCGGCCCACATTGCCGAATATCTGGCTGAAGAGGTCAGGACCCGCACTTCCGCCCCTTGCGCTCCCGCCGCCTCTTCCTCCCTTGAATCCGAACTCCCTGAAGATATCCCCGAAATCAAAATTTCTGAAGATATCATCCTGGCTGAATTTATTCTGGAAACCCTCCGAACCGAAGGTGTCATACTGTTTTCTCTTTTCCTTGTCGCTCAAAACAGCATAGGCCTCGCTTATATCCTTAAACCTTGCCTCTGCGTCCTTGTTCCCCTTGTTCCGGTCAGGATGGTATTTCATGGCCAGTTTTCTATAGGCCTTTTTTAACTCATCAGCAGATGCCGTCTTTGAAACGCCCAGCATCGCATAATAATCTTTGGCAGGCATAAACTCCTCAAAAAGAAAATTAAAGATTAGCTGAATACACAATATTTAAAAACAAACTTAATCACTAAACCTATCCAGTCAACAAGCTGTCTCATTTGCCCTTCTTGCCGGAGGTAAGCTGATAATTGAATCTGGCCTTGATATTCAACCGGTTGACTTTGATGGAATCAGGAAAGGAAGGAAACGGCAGAGAGGCCTTTATGGCACGGAGCACCTCTTTGTCCAGGACATCATGTCCTGAGCTTTTCTCTATCTTAATCTGTGTCATGCCCCCGTCCCTCACGAGGCTGAACACTACCATGACCTCGCCCTCCATAAGGGATAATCTGGCCTCGGCAGGGTAATCCCAATTATCCGCTATCCTCGTCTTGATTACACCGGCATACTGCACATAACGCTCATCCTTGGTGTC
>JBFYXR010000498.1:0-2818 GCA_041310455.1 Desulfobacteraceae bacterium
TAATCTGATTTCAAGCCCTTTTCATTACTTCATTTTAAGCTGACCGCTGATCCCTTGATTTTTATCTTCCGATCACTATCCGTCCCGGGTCCACCTGGTCTCTCAGTATCCTCAGTTCCTCCTCAGTAGGATGGGCCGTCTCAATTATCTTGTCGGCCTTAAGGAGTTCAAACCCGCAGTTGTCCTGGACATCCTTTACAGAATATCCTGGATTGATGGAGATTATCCTCATCCTTTTAGATTTCTCTTCAAAATCCATAACAGCCATGTTCGTAATTATCCTATAAGGACCACATCCCTTGGGAAGACCCAGCTTTGCCCTGGAGTCTCCGCCCTGGAGCCAGCCCGGAGTTGTGATGAAGTCGCATTTTTCTGTAAATCTCCTGGCATCCTGTGGTGTTATGACCATCATCCGCCAGCAAAAGGAGGCAAAGTCATTGGCCCCGCCGCTTCCCGGAAACCTTGTTTTCGGACGGTTGTGGTCCTGGCCCAATTGTGTGGAGTTGAGGTTGCCGTACATATCTATCTGGGCTCCGCCCAAAAATGTGTAATCGATCAGACCCCTGCTGCAGGTCTCCATGATCTCGGGCATGCTTGTTGCCATAACGCCCTTGAAAAATGTCCTGGAATCGCCCACTGAGATGGGCATCTCAGGGAGCAGAGGCGCAACGCCGCCTGCTTCAAATACAATCATAAGGTTGGGGGCGTGTGTCTTCTGGGCAAGCATTGCCGCAGCGCAGGGGGCGCCGGTTCCAACTCCTACTGATGATCCGTCCACCAGTTCTCTTGCAGCGCAACAGACCATAAGTTCCATTGTGTTATAATCAGACATTATTTATCCCTCCCTGCGTTTTTATGATTTTCAGACAAAAGCTCTTTGTCCCTGAGTTTGCACATCTTTTCGATGCCGCCGTGAAGATTTATATATTCGAAATGAGATTTGCAGTTATAAATGTTCTTATCAAGGAATTTCTTGAATTCCTCCGGATTTTTTTCCACCTTCAGCCATTCCTGGAGGTGTTCTTCATCCGAAAAATATTCATAGGCCATATTGCCGGGATAGGATCCGTAAGGAACCTCGCATACGGCATCCACAAGATAAAAAGGAATCATGGTGGCCGTCGGGTTGCTCCTGATCTCGTCGTTTGAGATTATCCTCTCCGTTGTAATGATAAGCCTTTTGGCGGCCCTTGCCAGGTCTGAGTCAGAGATTGAGATCCCCTTGATCCTGCAGTTTCCGTAAACATCCGCCTCATGGACATGTATAGCGGCCACATCCGGATAAAGCGCCGGGACAGCCATATAGGTCTCGCCCGTGAATGGGCATGTAATCGTCTTTCCGGCGCCCCATTTGAATGTGTCCGTTCCCATGGTGCCCCTGAAAGGCAGGAAGGACACGCCCATTGCCGCGGCCTTGAAACGGGTGGCAAGCGCGTAGTTGCTCCAGTCGGTTATATCTACATTTCCGTCCTGCAGATATTGTCTGGCGTTGGGAGAAAGCCCCCTGGCCTCAAGGCCGACTATGTACGAGCCATCCAGCTTGTTAAAGACCTTTCCTGCGCAGAGCAGCTGAAAATCATGGGTAGCAGTGTGACCTGCAAAAGCCATATTTTTTCTTCCCTGTCTCATTATCTCATGGATCACCGCTGTCGGTATCCTGTTGGCGCCGAATCCGCCGATGCCCAGGTATTCGCCGTCATGAACGAATGTCTCAACAGCCTCTTTGACCGACATGAGCTTGTTTTCCATCTTTCTGGATTTTTTCCTGAAAAATGCCCTCGCATGATCCGGGTCCGGATCACCAAAAAGCGTGGCGATCCCTTCTTTTAAGATTTCCATTGTTATTAACTCCTTTTTATTAATAGTTTAGCATATTCTATATTGAATATTCTGTTAGATGTTTATAATTAATACTTCTATTATAATTAATTAAAATTTCACAAGAAAAAAATGAAAATATACTTAGTTAGATACCACGAAATAATATTGGTTACAAGAGGGGATTTTCTCTGTCATCGGGACCGGTATCCTGTCCGAAATTTTCAAGGCTATTAAAGGGATACTATCGCTGTTTTGCAATCTTTTTTTGTCTTGAATCGAACCCTATTGCTGTTATAAACTACAAATGCTTATTTTTTCGATGACCTGAATTGTTAATCAAGCACAAATCCTGATCTTTTTAGTATCTTAAAAGGGCAGGGATGGTTGAAAAAAAAGAGACATTAGATTTTATGTTTTAATGGAGGATAGATTTGTTGATGACCGGAGTGGATGAATGGGGCAGGGACCCGGCAGTTAGGACGATGAGAAAGGTGTTTAAAGCGATGGAGGACTCCCAGAGGGAATTATTTGACAGCATGGGAATATATTATTATGACCCCCGCATAAGGCTGTGGCGTGAAATGGCGCTTCATTTATCTGAAAAAGCCTTTTCCTTCACAGGCAGGGAGGGTTTCTTCATGAATGAAAATACTGCCTCAAATATGTATCTTCATTGCCTCGCTCATGTAATGACGGATCAAGGGATAGATGTCCCGGGAAGTTATCTGCCCGAACCAACAGGCATCGAAGATGTTTTAAAGGAGATATTGTGATGGTGCGTTTACGCCTATTCGGCCGCTGCCGGATCTATCATGATCCGGTGAGTCCGGTGCTGAAATCTCCTGCTGCAATCGGCTGGGACGCATTGTATCGCACAATAGATCTTGTCTCTCCGAGGCATCTCAAGGGGATTGAGCTTTTAATGAGAACCGGCGGCTGGTGGACAGTTGAACCTTCCGACGTGGCAGAGGTGGTGGAAAGGCATGGCAGTCTTGTA
>JBFYXR010000499.1:0-2691 GCA_041310455.1 Desulfobacteraceae bacterium
AGAAACTCTCAATATCAGACCTTCTCTCCATGGGCTATTCGGGAAGGGAGGTAAGATTCTGGCTTATATCGAACCACTACAGAAAGACGGTTATATTCTCGGTGGAAAGGCTCGAGGATGCCCGACATTCTTTAAGAAGGCTTGATACATGTATCCGCTCTCTTTTGGACGTCAGATCTGGAGAACCTTACCCTGAGCTTGACCAGCTTCTTTATGACATAAAAAGCGGGTTTACCGGCGCCATGGATGATGATCTCAACATATCCGCCGCCCTTTCTTCCATATTTGGAATAGTAAGACAGATAAATATTCTGGTTGTGAATAAAAAGATTGATGAAGATGGAGCGTCAAAGATTATCGAGGCATTCCGTTATGTCGATTCGGTACTCAATATCTTCGAATTTTCAGACCGGACTTTTGATCCTGAAGTTAGGCGCCTTTTGCAAGAGAGGGAGAAAGCGAGGAAAGATAAAAACTGGAGCCTTGCCGACAGCTTACGCGAAAAACTGGAATCGATTGGAGTCAAGGTAAGGGATCATAAAATCTGATGTAATGAAAGTCTTAACGACTTGAACACATTTTCCTGTGATTTTGTCTTGCCGGATACGATATCAGCTTTCCCCTGCGAAATGAGTTTTAAAAGGTCTATCGTGTTTCGCATATTTTCATAACTTTCGGGATCCTGCAGAACTGCTTTCGGTTCCACGTTTTGAGTAATTATCAAAGGGAGGCGCAGTCATGAAAAGATGTGTTGTGCCGTCATCGATTCTTCTTTTTATTTTCCTCTCCATGATTTTGTTGAGCTGTCAGGATGCGCAAATCAGGAAGGATTCAGATGCAGTACCGTTGGGACCGCAGTCGTCCCGGGCACGGGGAGAACTCCGGGTCCTAATGGCCGCCGTACGGTTCCCCGATGCCGAACCCTCCTTCCCGCTGGATCGCATAGAAAAAAAGGTTGTGCAGGAACTGGATCAGTATGTTAGGGAGCAGTCCTACGGCCTCGCCTGGGTGAAAGCGGACTTCCGGGGCTGGGTTAGGTTACCCGATTCCCTGAACAGATACAAGGTAAGTCCATTCAACTTTCAGGTGGACCGGAGCAGAGTAAGAAAGCTTGCCGAAGACACGATGACCGCTCTGGAAAAAGAGGTGGACTTTTCCGCTTACGACCACATCCTCATCATCCCGGGTGTCAGGACCACCCCGGGAAAGGGTTACGGTATGATCTGCTACTGTGCAAATCCCGGCATGCTGACCGGTGTAAGGTTTAAGCCCGCGTTCTTAAAGTTGAGATCGGCCGGAGGGAAGGAATTCGAAGGCGGGGTCTTTGTAGGGGCCGAGAACGCGACCCTCGGCATGTTCGCCCACGACTTTTTCCATGCCCTGGGAGGCGTTCAGGGAGGAAAGCGGCTGGTGCCCTGACTGTACGATTTCGAGCGTCAGTCTGACGCTTCCCGCCTTCCTTCTCCGGAAAACCATGCGATCTATATGGGACCATGGGATATAATGTCTGAGCACTTCGTCAGGAGAAACGAACCCCCGCAGGGCCTCTCCGCGTTTACCAGGATTCGTCTGGGGTGGATCACGGCGGGACAGACGGCAATCGTGAAACCCGGGGAAACGGCATATGCCTTTCTTGCTCCTCTGGCCAAGGGCGGCGAGACCCTCGTTGTGAAAGTTCCCCTTGGTAATGGCCAATATTACCTCGTAGAGAATCGGCAGCCGATCGGCTCCGACCAAATCTTGCCGGATGCCGGTCTCCTGGTTCTGAAGGTGGATCCGGAGGCACAGGAGGGGTCGGGAACGGTGAAAATAATGGATGCGGATCCCAGCGCACAGCATTTCTCCAGACCCGCTTTCAAGCTGGCCGGAGGAAAAGGAGAAAACCACTTTGAGGACCCCTCCAGCAGGATCGTCATAATACCGCTCTGGGCTGAAGGGGACAAACAGGGTGTTCTGATAACGACTCCGGACAAAGGTGTGGAAGCTCTGGATGCGGCTTTTAAAATCCAAAAACTGATCGGTCGTTTTCCGGAGCCGGGGCCAAAGGGAAGGAGAATGCAGATCCAGAAATGTCAGGCGCTGTTCAAAAGCTTTGCCTTTAAGGCAGCCGCAGAATTGGCCCGGAAGGGGATGGATTAAGTGAGCATATTCAGTTTTTTTACGATGCCGTCAATTTTTAATAAAAAAGGATCATCTCTAAATTAGTTGGTGATCCAATAAGGATTCGAGGATCCAAGGGTTCAAGGATTCGAGTGTCATGAAGTGACGAGCGGAAACGAATAAATGCTTAATAATTACAAAGAATTAAAAGTCTGGTAAAAGTCCTATCAACTATGCCTGGCGATTTATAAAGCAACTAATAAATTTCCCCCAAAGTAGGGTTTTAATTTAACTTCTCAAATGAGAAGGGCAGCTATATCTGTCCTGAGCAATATTGCAGAAGGGTACGGAAGAAAGACAACCTATGAATATTTAAGATCATTATTTATCGCCTATGGCTCAACGTGTGAATTAGAGACACAAATATTATTTCCGGGGATCTGGATTATCTAAATAAGGAAAGCCTTTCAGAACTTCAAAGAGATATCGGAGAGGTTGAGAGGATGTTGAAGGCTCTTATAAAATCATTAGAAAACAAACACTTGAACCCTTGAATTCTCGAATCCTGGACCCCTTTCTCCCAACAAATTG
>JBFYXR010000501.1:0-27653 GCA_041310455.1 Desulfobacteraceae bacterium
ATTCATATAACAAGCCCATAAACCAGAAGGTCTCAAAAACCACGCACTCTGGTTATCAGGGCGTTATTTCCGGCAACGCTTATATTTTTCCACCTCATCCTTCATCCAGGAGGGCCAGAACGCATAGGCAATGGGATAGCTGGCGTCGAGGGCCTGCAGAGAGCCTTCTCCGGCGACCGACCTGATGATTTCGGCTGAATTATATCTGACCTCATCTACTCCAACCAGCTTGGCAACGGCCCTGTTGATCTCATCTTCGCTCTTGTCGTAGGGGTTGCCGTTTTTAAAGGCGCGCTGCACAGCAAGTTCGTTAAGGCACTCAATGCCCCTGTGCCATTCCTTGAAGGAGGGGAAGAACATCGGGCCATAGGATATCCAGAACTCGATATATTTCGCGCCGGCATTATAGACTACCCAGACAGAGCCCCCTTCGCTTACACTTCCCCTTACAATGCTGTCGTCGCCCATGGCGATATTTTTCCCCTTGAGCAGTGAATCAATACCTCCGAACTTGAGCCCGACCTCTTTTGTCCTTGTCAACCGCTCGCCTTCCTGAAAGGTTCTTACAGCCTGGGGAAGCTTTATTAGTGCAGGGAAAAGGCTTTTCCCGAGCCCTTCGGCAACACCTACTGTCACGCCCCACCCTGATTCAGGGTTCGGGATTACCAGGTCGGCCCTGGAAATCTTATAGTGCTCTGCAAGCTTTTTGCCGAGTTCCCTCCTGATCTGGAATATCTCCTTTCCCCTGTACAGAGAGGCGACATTGCCGAAATACACACCCTGGAAGGTGTCCGGCAGGATGGCCTCCTCCATGAGCCTCTTTCTTTCAATCCCTTTGGATGAGCATATGGTCATCTCGGCGCCGTCATACTCGCCCTCTATGAAACCGCCGAGCCTCCTGTGTGAACAGGATTCGGAGCTGGCCACGAAGGTCCTGTCGATTACCCCGTAACAGAATGGTTCGAATGCCAATGAATCGTTCAATGTAATAAGGGAGCATTCCTTTCCATCATAGATAAGGGCAGTAAGGGCGAATGTAGCTCGTCCCTTGAGCTTGTTGACCAGCCTGTACCCCGCATCAAAAGAAATGCCGTCCTCTTCAATATACCTATGCAGGAGCGCCCCGATGATCTCCGTTTTATTGCTGGTCTTGATGACATAGC
Organism: Desulfobacteraceae bacterium; assembly: GCA_041310455.1. Taxonomy (GTDB): domain Bacteria; phylum Desulfobacterota; class DSM-4660; order Desulfatiglandales; family HGW-15; genus JAFGIC01. The sequence continues at coordinate 1,164 of JBFYXR010000501.1, forward strand.
CGTCTTCCAGCTCCGATCTCAGATCCCCTTCCCTCATGAGATAGCCGTCAACGGTTAACACGACCTTATACCTGGAATTCTTGACAGGATACACCTCGATCGGCTCGGCATTATATTTTTCCGCCACGGAGCTCTTACCATAGCCTATGTTTCCGATCGCTGCTACAGGCTCAAGGTCCTGGAATATGCCGATCAGCCTGTTGTCTATTACCTCTGCGATCCTGCCGAGACCTTTATGGATGTAGATACCCTTTTTTGTCCCTATGGCTATCCCCGTGGTGGCCTTGCCGCGGTGCTGACATGCTCCCGTTGCAAGAAATGCCTTTGTTACCAGCTCCCTGTCTTCAGGACCATAAATCCCTACAATCCCGTCCATGTTGTTACCTCTGCCTAGAATAATGTTTGTATCTGTTATTTTTTGCTTCAGACCTGCAGTAACTTCGGCCTATAAAGCCCTCAGCTATCAGCATTCAGCTCACAGCTAATTATTGATATTTTTATTTTTTGCTGACTGCTGACTGCTGATCGCTGACAGCTGATTTATTTTATATCCTCATGATAGCTCTGAAGCGACTTCACCTTCCCATGACCCTTGCGGAACGCAGCAATGCCCCTTGAGGCGGCGATGGCAGCGGCCAGTGTTGTGATGTAGGGAATCTTGTACTTGATGGCCGCCTTGCGTATATATGCATCATCATGCTTGCTCAGCTTGCCGCTCGGCGTATTCACAACCAGGTTGATCTCTCCGTTCTTTATCCCGTCTACAATATTCGGGCGGCCTTCATGCATCTTGAGAATCAGTTCGGATTCAACCCCGTTCTCGGTGAGAAATCTGTGGGTACCGTTTGTGGCCTTGATCCTGAAGCCAAGGTTCCTGAACTGCCTGGCAGGCTCCAGGACAGCAGGCCTGTCTCCTTCGCACACAGTCAAAAGCACCGTTCCACCGGCCGGCAGGACCTGCTGGGCGGCCTCTTCGGCCTTGTAATATGCAAGCCCGAAGGAATCGGCAAGCCCCAGGACCTCGCCCGTTGAACGCATCTCAGGCCCGAGTATGGGATCAACCTCAGGGAACATGTTAAATGGAAACACCGCCTCCTTCACCCCGAAATGAGGTATGGTTTTCGGTTTTATATCAAGTTCGGAGAGCTTCTTCCCCAGCATCATCTGGGTTGCCAGACGCGCCATGGATATGTTGCACACCTTTGACACCAGGGGAACAGTCCTGGATGCCCTGGGATTGGCCTCAAGTATGTAGACCGTGTCATTCGCAATGGCATACTGGATGTTCATGAGGCCGACAACATTCAGTTCAATGGCGATTCTCTTGGTGTACTCATATATGGTTTCAACATGCTTTGCGGGTATGCTCACGGGCGGTATCACGCAGGCGGAGTCTCCCGAATGTATCCCTGCCAGTTCGATATGCTCCATAACTGCCGGAACAAAGGCGTCGGTTCCATCAGCGATGGCATCCGCCTCTGCCTCTATGGCGTTCTCAAGAAATTTGTCTATGAGTATCGGCCTTTCGGGACTTACATCCACGGCAGCCGCCACGTAGCGCCTCAGCATTTCCTCGTCGTGTATCACCTCCATGGCCCTTCCCCCGAGCACATAGGAAGGCCTCACCATAAGGGGATACCCTATTGTCCTGGCAACTCCCAGCGCCTCTTCCAGCGTGCTGGCCATGCCTGATTCCGGCTGGGGTATCCCGAGCTTCCTCATCTTGTGCCTGAAACGGTCCCGGTCTTCGGCAAGGTCTATCATATCAGGAGATGTACCTATGATTTTTACGCCTGCCGCTTCGAGCTCCGCCGCAATATTCAGGGGCGTCTGCCCGCCGAACTGCACTATCACGCCGTCCGGTTTCTCCTTTTCATAGATGCTCAGCACGTCCTCAACCGTAAGCGGCTCAAAATACAGCTTATCCGATGTGTCATAGTCCGTTGACACTGTTTCCGGGTTGCAGTTGACCATTATGGACTCAAATCCCTCGTCCCTGATGGCAAAGGCCGCATGCACGCAGCAGTAGTCGAACTCTATGCCCTGGCCTATCCTGTTCGGCCCTCCTCCGAGCACCATGATCTTTTTCCTGCTGCTGGTTGAGACCTTGTCCGTAGCGTTGTACGTGGAAAAATAATATGCAGCATTCTCAACGCCGCTCACCGGTACCGGCTCCCACCTCTCTGCAACCCCCATGGCTATTCTCTGGTCCCTGATCTTCTTTTCCTGCACATCCAGGATCTTTGCCAGGTATTTATCGGCAAAACCATCTTTTTTGGCCTGCTCAAGAAGGTCGTTCGGGATCTCCTTCCCCCTGTATTTGAAGATCTTCTTCTCCAGCTCAACCAGCTCCTTCATCTGTTCGATAAACCATTTCTTTATATGGGTCTTTTCATGAAGGAAGTCCACCTGCGCGCCTTTCTTCAAGGCCTCATACATTATGAACTGGCGCTCGCTCGTTGGCTCAGAAAGCAGCTCAAGAAGCTCTTCAAGGGATTTGTCCTGGAACTTTTTAACAAAGCCGAGCCCATATCTGCCGTTTTCAAGGGACCTTATCGCCTTCTGAAAGGCCTCCTTGTAATTCTTACCTATGCTCATCACCTCTCCCACGGCACGCATCTGGGTGCCCAGCTTGTCCTCCGAGCCTTCAAACTTTTCAAAGGCCCATCGGGCGAACTTGACAACCACGTAGTCCCCCCAGGGGATGTACTTCTCAAGCGTACCTTCCCTCCAGTAAGGTATCTCGTCAAGCGTCATGCCGCCTGCGAGCATGGATGATACCAGGGCTATAGGGAAGCCCGTTGCCTTGGAGGCAAGGGCCGATGATCTTGATGTCCTAGGATTGATCTCAATAACAACGACCCTGTCGGTCTTGGGGTCATGGGCAAACTGTATGTTGGTCCCGCCTATTACCCTGATGGCCTCCACTATAGAATAGGAATAATCCTGGAGCTTCTTCTGCAGCTTCGGATCTATGGTCAGCATGGGCGCGGTGCAGTAGGAATCCCCCGTATGTATGCCCATTGCGTCGACGTTTTCAATAAAGCACACCGTTATCATCTGGTTCTTGGCATCACGGACTACCTCCAGCTCAAGCTCCTCCCATCCAAGTACGGACTCTTCAATAAGGATCTGGCCGACAAGGCTGGCCGAAATCCCACGGCTTGCTATGGTCCTCAGTTCCTCCACGTTATATACAAGGCCCCCGCCTGTGCCTCCCATTGTATAGGCCGGCCTTATCACGACCGGGTATCCGAGCTTATCAGCAATCTTTTCAGCCTCTTCAACCGAATAGGCAGGCTCGCTCTTGGGCATGTCGATCCCGAGTTTGGCCATGGTCTCCTTGAATGCGATGCGGTCCTCGCCCCTCTTGATCGCATCCACTTCAACGCCTATAACCCTGACCCCGAACTCATCCAGAACGCCAGCCTCCGCAAGTTCAGAGGCCAGATTCAAACCTGTCTGCCCCCCGAGGTTAGGCAGCAGGGCATCAGGGCGCTCCTTTTCAATGATCTCTTTCATGGTCTGAAGGTTAAGGGGTTCAATATAGGTAAAGTCCGCCATGCCGGGATCGGTCATGATGGTTGCAGGATTGGAGTTGACAAGAACAATTTCATAGCCCAGTTTCCTAAGGGCCTTGCATGCCTGGGTCCCCGAATAATCAAATTCGCAGGCCTGGCCGATGACGATTGGTCCTGAACTGATGATCATTACCTTTTTAATGTCTTTGAGTCTGGGCATAAAAATCTCCTCTTGGAAAACCCTGTCCGGTTTTTATTAGATTTTACGGATGAACCCTCTTCCGGCAAGTTGTGAGGTCAGGATATCGGATTCGGGATTCAGGATGAAAACAAATGAACGTTTTTTAGCTGCGCTAATATAGTTAAACCCCCTATTAGTGTCAAGCATCTACTGTTCGCTCACGAACAATATTTTAAGAGATAGCCCCGCTGCCTCCTGAAAATTTCTGTCCGCATAACGAAATTGTTTATATCAAATCTGTGACCTACATTTTTGTTGTTTATCCCGGGATCTTGAGACCCGCGAATAAATTCATAACACATTGTATTGACTTGTAATTTCCCTCACCTTATAAAATGGCACAAAGGTTGCTATTGATATGATCAGCAATCCGCAAACCCTGCCGGTTTTGCCAGACTCTTCTTCGGCAAATCCGGCCGGCTGTGGATACAATTTGTTTCTGTTGCCGCAACAATGATCTTTGCTTTTTCCATGACTTCTATTATCCTAAAGGCTATCGATCTGTTGACAGGCCCAGGGGTATCAGAGAAGAAAGAAGGAAAAGGCATTGATATCAGCCTCCACAATGAGACCGGATACGGTCGCCGGCGGGCAGGGATCTGTATCCCGATGGAAGATAATCCAACAGGAAAACAAGGAGAGGAAACATGAAAAAAATCGAAGCAATAATCAAGTCGTTTAAGCTGGATGATGTCAAGGAAGGGCTCAATTCAATAGGGGTCAAGGGTCTTACCGTAAGCGAGGTCAAGGGTTTTGGCCGTCAGCGGGGCCACAAGGAGATATACAGGGGCGCAGAGTATCAGGTTGATTTCGTGCCCAAAATAAAGATTGAAGTTGTAATGGAAGACAAGCTGGTTGCCGAGGCAGTGAAGCTGATCAGGGAGAAGGCGATGACAGGTCAGATCGGAGACGGCAAGATATTCATCATCCCGGTGGATGAGGTGATAAGGATCAGGACCGGCGAAAAAGGCGAAGATGCCATCTGATCTGTTAAGCGGTTTCTTCACGAATGAGTGATTTATGAATAACTTTTAATGATAAAATGAATAATCCATCATATCATTTGAATAAGGCCCTGCACCATAGCCCGGCCGCGCAGCTGGTTTCTGCGGGATCTCCCGTGGAAACGCTAAAGAAGGCCAGAGAGGATCTGGTTGCCGATTTTCTGGAAGGGAAGGTGTCCTTTTCCTTCCAGGAGGAGTACTCGGAGATCATGGACTATTATTTCCGCATGACTCTCCAGGAAAGCAGAGCAGGGGAAGCGCTTTTCAGGAAGGGCATACCTTTCGCGCTGGTTGCGGTGGGAGGCTACGGGCGGAATGAACTATGCCTGTATTCGGATATAGACATACTGATCCTCTTCAATAAAAACATACCTCCCCAGGCAAAGGCCCTTGCAGAGGAGATATTTTATCCCCTCTGGGATATCGGGATGGAACTGGGTTACGGGGTCCGCACTGTTAAAGACTGCCTCTCCCTTTCAAAAGACGACTTTGAGGTCCTGACATCCCTTATAGATATACGATTTATATGCGGAGATTCACCTCTGTACCTGAAGCTGGCTGAGGAGTTCCAGAAAAAGGTTATCAGGAAAAGCGCTTCATCCTTTGTAAAGTGGCTTTATGAACTTAACAAGGTCAGGATGACGACCTTCGGAGACGCGAGCCACCTGCTTGAACCCAACCTCAAGGAAGGGATAGGAGGGCTGAGGGACTACCATCACATCCTTTGGATGGCAAAGGCCTTTCTGGATGTCAAGGAGCCTGAGGAGCTGGAGCAGCTCGCAAAATTTTCCCCGGACGAGTACAAGGATCTCAAGGATTGCGTAAGATTTATCCATCTGGTCCGCAATCATCTCCATCAGCTTTCAGGAAGGAAAAATGACCGCCTGGTTTTCGAATATCAGGAAAAGATTGCCAGGCGCCTTGGTTACAGAAACCAGCCCAAATTTCCGGCAGTCGAACAGTTCCTTGGAAGGCTTCATTCAGGCATGGAGTCCGTAAAAACCCTGCACAGGTCCTTCCTGTCAATTCATGCACCCCAACGCCGCCGGGATACTGGAAATACGACGGACAGAGAAGTATCCGGGGGCATTCATATGTCGGACAATGAGTTAAATTTTGCTTCAAACAGCCTTATCATAAATGATCCCTGCATAATGATGGAGATCTTTGAAGCCGGCTGCCGTCTCGGGCTTCCCCTTTCCCTGGAGGCAAGGAGGCAGGTTAAAAAATTCTCTTACCTCGTTGATGATGATTTCATGCGGTCTCAACGGGCCTTCAGGGCTTTTCTGAATATCATGAATGACCCCAACACTGTTGACACCCTTGACCAGATGTTTGAAACAGGATTCCTGGACGCCTATATCCCTGAATTCGGGGCAATAAGAGACCGGGTGCAGTTTGATGCCTACCATATCTTTCCGGTCGGAAGGCATGTCCTCGAGACAGTGGCAAACCTGAAAAGCCTCCCAAAGGAAAAGGACCTGTTCCTCTTTGAAACCTTTGCCGACATTAAAAACAGTGAACACCTTTTCCTGGCAGGACTCTTCCATGATATAGGAAAGAGCGGGAAAGGGCACGCGCGCAGAGGGGCTCAAATAGCGAGAGCCATCCTTGAACGGATGGGATACCCGGAAAATTGGATTGAAGAAATTGCCTTTCATATAACCCATCACCTCCTGCTGGCGGAGACCGCCACCCGCAGGGACCTGGACGACGAAAAAATAATCATCCATACAGCCCGGATCATAGGTGACATAGACCGGTTAAAGGCATTATATCTTTTGACATGGGCCGATTCAAAGGCCACAGGGCCGAGGGCCTGGAACGAATGGGCAGCCAACCTGGTTCAGGATCTTTTTTTCAAGACGCTGCATATCCTTGAAAGCGGCGAACTGGCAACGCCCGATTCATCCCAGACGATCAGCAGACTGAAGGCCAGGCTCAGGCGCAGGACGGCTGAAAATATCAGTCATGTCGATTTTGAACGTCTCTTCGATCTGATGCCCACCAGATACAAACTCAGTACCGCCTCAGCAGATATCATACGCCACATGGAGATGGTCCTCAGGTTTAAGGAAGAGGTTTCAAGGGGCGATGCCATACCATTTATCCTGGACGTCAAGGAGGATAAAACAGGCGGATTCTGGCAGGTAAGCTTCGTGGGCAGGGACAGGCCGGGGCTTTTTTCCGATATTGCCGGCGTAATGGCCCTGAACAGCATCAATATCCTTTCTTCAAATATATATACATGGAGGAACGGCGATGCCGTTGATATCTTCTATGTTACAAAGCCCCTTGACCGGCTTCATCCTCATGCCACATGGGAAAAGGTTGAATCCCTTTTAAAGGGGGCCTTCAGCGGGAAGATCTCCCTGGCCCAGCGTCTGGCTCAGAAGGCAGAACCTTCCGTGCTGACCGAGGCAGGAAAGCCCAGACACCCTCCCGCGGTGGTTATCGACAACCATTCCTCGGATTTTTTCACAATTATAGAGGTCTTTGCATCCGACAGGATCGGCCTGCTTTATCTCATAACACACACGCTGTTTGAGCTTGAACTGGATATCCGTATTGCAAAGATAGGCATGAAAGGAGACCAGACAGCCGACGTCTTCTATGTCCGTGACCTCGAAGGGCAAAAGGTTGAAGATGAGGGGCGGGTCAATGAGATAAAAAATTCACTTCTCTACCAGCTTTCCGGGGATAAGCAGCCCCTGAGACCCGATCAAATAGCCTCCGGCTGAAGCCGATTGCCCAGGGGGCCGGAGATTCAATGGCCAGGGGAAAATCATTTCCGGATTGCCTCCATCACCCGAATCCTTTCCTTTCAGGTTTCTGTGACCGGCCAGACAATCTGCGGCCGCCCCGAATTATGGAAAAAATGTAAGAAAAGAAAAAAGTGTTGCAATAAATGCCGATATTTTATATTCAATTATAAATAGTATTGATACTGAACTATTAGCGACCTTCCTGTCTGCCTTTCGGAGGGAGGTCATTAATCTTAAGCATCTTCAAACATTAAAAGGAGGTCATTTATGGGAAAAAGAGCAAGGCATGACATTTTTATTAATCTCAAGCGGTTTCTTCTGGTACTGTCCTTTCTGCTCGTCACAATAGGATGGGCACAGGCCGCCGAACCTGCAAAAATAGGCGGAAATAACGTAAGCGATTACATAACATTATATCCTGATAAATTTACCGACAGGGAAAAGGCCCTTGCTGAAAAGTGGATTGCCGACAACAAGGCTATTGAAGCCCGAGGCCCAATTGACATAAAGGCCCTTATCAGCGGCAACCTCCCCAAGGACACCCCGGGTGTCATAAGCGGTTCTCTTGCAGTAACAGAGGAAATGATCCGCTATAACAACAATAAGTATGACCCTGATAATCCCGTCCTGAATGATGCGGCCTATGCCAAAAAGCTGGGCTATGAGAACATCTTCGCCATGCCCACCTTCGCCGCCAATGACGACAACATCTTGAAGGCATATCCGGCTGAGGCAAGAGACAAGCTGCTTGTCAGCGATCTCAATCACAGCATCACATATTACAAGCCGATATACCCGGGTGACACCCTCTATACCGTTATCAATAAACGGTCCTTTTTAGATGCAACCCCGAAGGAAGGATCTATATTCCGCGCCGTTTGCATTCAGTGCGAGGCCAGTATCTACAATCAGAAGGGTGAAAAGGTTAATGACTGCATCTTCCGCGTCACAGAAAATATCGGGATTTTGAAGGAGGGCACGGCAAACGTTTCCGGAGGCATGAATCCCGCCTGGGTCGGCCCGGCATGGACAAGCCGGCCCATGCATATTTACACCGATGCGGATTATAAATACATCAAGGAACTCTGGTCAAAGGAGAAACGTCAGGACGGCACGCCCCTTTACTGGGAAGATATAAAGGTAGGCGACGAGCCCACATGGACTGTTGACGGCCCTATCATGGCGACCGCCAATCCCACCAGGCCCTATGGCCAGGGTATCGGCGGCAGCCGCACCCTGAAAAAAGAGATCATGGACCCCGCGATCTTTAAGACCTTGATCAAAGACGAAAATGGAATCTGGCTCACCTCTAATAAAGAGGGTTATATCCCCACCGTGCCTTCCACGGGAGGCCGTGACGGCGCTCCTGCCGGCGCTCCCCCATCAGGCGGACAGGCCGGCGCCCCTGCTGGAGCTCCCGCATCAGGCGGACAGGCCGGCGCCCCGGCCGCCAGCGGTCCTGCCAGTGACATCGATACAAAAGAGATCCATAAACAGGTCGGTTCAGAAAGAGCCGCTTTGATCAACTACGTGGGCCGAGACATCGCCATTCGCCATATCAACAACTGGATGGGCGATAAGGGCTGGATCTCTAACATACGCTGGAGCATCATGGCCCCATCGGCCCTTGCAGCGGTCGGTCTTAAAGTCGCCGCAAACCCTGCTTCAGAGCGTTTCGTTGATCAGGTGCCCAAATTGAAGGCAGCGAACAAGGTCGTGAATGCCCATGGCCTGACCTATGAGCTGGCTATCGTAAAGTCCTATATCGCCAAGAAATACCAGAAAGGCAACGAATATTTCGTTGACCTGATATGGTGGATTGAAAATCTGGATGGTTATATATGGGAAGAGGGCGGCGCAACAGTCAGGCTGCCCTCTAAAAACACAAAGTAAAAGATAATCTGAACAAATCATATATGGGGCTGTCCGACCGGGCAGCCCCTTTTTTATGCAGAAAAAGAAAAGTATTGAAATAATTCGGGATATCCGTTAAAAACAAGATATTTCATTACTAAACTTCTTTTTTACTTTCAATAACCATTTAGGTTACATTATTAATCATAACTGTTTCAAAAAACGAATGGAGGTCATTTATGGGAAAAAGCATGAGACGTGACATTTTTATCAACTTAAAGCGGGCGATCTTAATAGCTTCGCTTCTGCTCCTCACATTAGGATGGGCTCAGGCCGCCGAACAGGCTAAGGCGGCCGGCAATGTGGAAAGTGATTTTGTGACATTATATCCCGGCGTGTTCACCGAAAAGGAAAAGGCCTCCGTCGAAAAGTGGATAGCAGAGAACAAGGCCATTGAAGAGCGCGGCCAGGTTGACATACAGGCACTAATAAAAGGGACACTACCCAAGGATACACCAGGTGTCGGCGCAAAGCTTGAGGTTACAAGGGAAATGATGCTTTACAATTCCAACAAGTATGACCCTGAAAATCCTATCCTCAATGTTGCGGAATATGCAAAAAAGCTGGGTTATAAGGACATCATCGCCTATCCGACCTTTGCCCCTAACGACGACATAATAATGCCGAAGTATCCATTAAGGGACAAGATGCTTGTCAGTGATCTTAACCACAATATCACCTGTTATAGGCCGATCTACCCCGGAGATACTATTTACACCGTTATTAATAAGCGCTACTTTATTGATGCAACCCCACTCGAAGGTGACACATACAGGAGGGTCTGCATTTATTCCGAGGCCAGCCTCTACAATCAGAATGGTGAAAAGGTTCAAGACGCCATTTTCAGGGTCACAGAGAACATCAGGATGCTGAAGGAAGGCAAAACGGCAATCGCTGACGGCGGTCCTATGCCTGCGTGGGAGTCCCCTGCCTGGAAGAATCGTCCAATTCATGTCTATACCGATGCCGACTGGGACAAGATCAAAAAGATATGGTCGGAGGAAAAGCGTCAGGGCGCCACACCCCTTTACTGGGAGGATGTGAAGGTTGGCGCCTATACCGGTAAGACTCTGGATGGCCCCATAATGGCCTCTGTCACCCCGACTGAGCCCTATGGCATGGGCACCGGCGGTAGCCGCACCCTGAAAAAAGAGATCATGGACCCTGCAACCTTCAAAACAATGATAAAGGATGAAAACGGAGTCTGGATCACAAAAAACAAGGCTGACTATATTCCGCCTGTGCCTGGCGCCAAGGCCGAAGAAGCTCAGGAGCCCGCTGCCGCTCCTGCCTCTTCCGGAGGCAATGACATAAACACTGCTGATATCCACAAGTCAACCGGCAGCGACAGGGCGGTCCTGATCAACTACATGGGCCGCGATATGGCCATACGCAATATCAACAACTGGATGGGCGATGCGGGCTGGCTTTATAACATCCGCTGGAGCATTATGGCCCCTTCTGCCATGGAGGCAGCCGGCAGAAGAACCATACAGAGTCCGATCACAGAACGCTATGTTCACAGGATCCCCGTACTGGCACAGGCAAACAGGGTCGTCAATGCACACCCCCTCAGTAATGACGTGGGCATAGTGCAGGCCTATATAGAAAAAAAGTTTGTCCGGAACAACGAATTTTTTGTAGATCTGGTCTGGTGGGTTGAGGATATCGACGGGTATATCTTTGAAGAAGGCGGAGCGACGGTAAGGCTTCCATCTAAAAACGTGAAGTAAAACACGACAGGCAAAAAAAGGGGGTGCCCTTCCGGGCAGCCCCTTTTTTTATTTACTCCGGCTTGTTTTTAGCCCACCAATCCAGCCATTTCTCAGGGTCATCGCCAAGGCGCTGGCCGGTTATCTTCTTCAAGGCCTGGCCTGCATAGCTCTCCTTTCCATAGGACTGAAGCAATTCAATCAGGGAGGGCACGGCCTCCTGGGCCTCAAGCTCCCCGAGGGCATATGCCGCCTTCTGCCTGACATCAGGATCTTCGCTTTTCAGGGCTTCGATCAATGCCTGCACTGCATTGCCCAGCAGGTCAATCAGCCATCTTTCAGACATTTTACCAAGGGCCTCTGCCGAGCAGGAGCGGACCTCATAGTCAGCGTCTGTCCGGAGGGCCGCTATGAGCGAATCGACGGATTCCACGTCCGCTATTTCACCGAGGGCGACTGCCACACTGCGCCTGACCCCGGAACGGGGGTGGTTCAGGAGTGCGTCTGAAAGGGGTATTACGGCGGGCTTGCCGATCCTGGTCAGAGACTCCCGGCATTCATCGGAAATATAGGGTCCGAAGTTGCCGAATACCGTCACCACATTCAGGATTTTTTTTAACAGTGATTTGTGTCTCTCGGTAGAATCCAGCAGTTCTATAAGATACTGGACCGAAGGGAGGGCTTCGGCTCCCATCCCGCCAAGATTGCGCGCCGCAATGATCTTTTGCTTTGCCGATCCTGACTGAAGCATTTCAATCTGCTCCTTAACAACCTCAGACACAGCAGTATCCTGGGCGCCCGATTGCCCGGCGGTTAATAACAGCACAGCAAGGAAAAGTAACGCAGCTGATGTGATAAATTTTTTCATTGAAGTCCCTGAGTTCTCCCTTTGGTAGCGTCAATATTCTGGTCCTATATATACGTTTGAACAGGACATGGCAATTGAAATATCCGGCTCAGCCATTCCCAGGGTTAATTTTTTTTTAGATTGCATGTGATGCCTCCCGCAGCTCTACTGATTGCTTAACAAATATGCCTCATAAAATCCCCTGACCCTTTTAAGGCATTCGTTCAGTTGGTCCATAAAAAGCTCGGCGTTCGAATCCACACCCAGCATCCTTTTTGACAGTGCGGAAAGCTCATTTCGGTCTCCGGGAATTGCATGCACCTGGCGGTCCTCAAGGAGCTGGAGATAGTGTTCCGTCCTCCTTAAAAATACATAATCCTTCTTGAGGGTATCAGCCGTCTCATCGGGCAGTATCCCTGCCTCGCACAGTGATTCTATGGCAAGCATGGTATTGCCCTCATAGCTGATTCCCCTGTCAGGGCTGTGCATCATCTGGAGCCCCTGCACCATGAACTCCACATCCCTGATCCCGCCTATCCCTGATTTGATATCCACTTTATCCGTGAGGGGGCCTGCATATGTCTGTATCGCGAGGTTCCTCATCTTTTCAATGGACTCGATAATCAGTCTTCGATCCCTTGGTCTTTTTAACAGGGCGTCCAGCTGCTCAAGAAATTCATAGCCCAGACTCAGAGCTCCTGCAACAGGCCTCATCTTTATGGCCGCCTGTATCTCCCACAGGGATGCTGACTTTTCATAATAATTCATTATCCCCCTGATGCTGTTGACCAGTTCTCCAGAGGTCCCGAAGGGTCTCAGCCGCAGATCCACCCTGTATGCATAGCCTTCTTCGGTATAGGAAGAGAGGTCCGATATAACCTCCTCCATAAGCCTTGAAAAAAGCTCCTTATTGTCATAGCAGTGCCTGCCGTCTCCTTTTGAAATACCGGGCATATGAAAGATCCCCAGGAGATCGATATCTGAGCTGTAGTTGAGTTCGTTGCCGCCCATCTTCCCGAAGGCCATGATACAGAAACAATCGGCAAGCCCCCGGCCCTCAACCTTTTTCCCATCAATTATCCTTTTGAGGCATTCCTCCAGCACTGCCTGTGTCAATGCCTCCGCAAGAGCAGTCAGCTCCTGCATGATAATCCTGGGAGACACCTTCAGATACATGTCCCTTGTGCCGATCCTCAATATCTCCCGTCGTCTGAACCTGCGGAGCTTGTTTAGCCATTCCCCGCGGCTCAGGCATGAGCTTGCAGAGGCCCTCAGCTCCTTTTCAAGGTCTTCCCTTCTCCTGATGCGGTGCAGCACCTCCGGTATAATCAGCCAGTCAAAAAACCCCGGATTCCTGATGAGTGTGTCAGAAAGGAACTGGCTCCCTGAGAATATGCTCAGCAATATCTCCAGATGCATAGGCTGGGATAAAAGGACATTGTAATGGAACTCCGCATTGCCGAAGGAGTGGATGAAGCGGTCCCAGTTGTTGAGCGCCATATCAGGGTCAGGCATCCTTTTTAACATGTCCCATGCAAGAAGGGCTATCCTGGTAAAAAGTTCCCTCCTGCTCCCTTCGCCTGCCAGCCCCTGAAGGTTGATATATGCCCTCCGGGGGTCCCTGAATCCGCCCTGGGACAGTATCCTGTTTCTAAGATCCTCCGGCATATGCTCGGAAAGGATTACGTCCACAACCGTCCCTGTATCGGGGCCGGGCAATGAGTCACGGCCGAAATATCTTTCCGCGAAGACCCTGACCATCGCCGTATGGGTTTCAAAATCCAGATACAGCTTCTGTGCCGTATCAAGAGGCCCGCCCCGCGCATAGCCCATGCGTCTCGCCAGATGGCCGAATTCATTTGTCCCTGCTGAGGGGAGGAAGAGGTCCCTGGCATTGCCCCTCAGCATCCTGAGTCCGTTTATAAGATTCCTCAGGAAATTGTATGCCTCCATAAGGCGCATTGAGTCTGCCTCCGACAGGATGCCTGCTTCGCCCAGGACCGCCAGCGCTTCGTGAATGCGTGCAGTCCTTAGGGCAGGGATCTCCTTCCCATGTATGACCTGCAGGATCTGAACGCCGTATTCAAGATCAACAAGGCCGCCCGGGCTGAATTTAGCGTTGACCTTTCCGGGAACGCTCTTTTCCCGAAATTGCTTTTCCCTCAGATTTCTTATCTCCGCGATATCTATGTTGTCTGAAAAATATACAAGATCATCCCTTATACGCTCGAGCTGTCTGCCCAGTTCATAATTCCCACCTATGGCCCTCATGCGGACCAGAGAAAGAAGCTCATAAGCATGGGCCTGTCCGTCTTTTCCATAGTATCCGCAGAAGGTCTCCAGGCTGCACGCAAGAGGGCCTGATTCTCCGTGTGGCCTCAATCTCAGATCAACCTGAAATATTCCCTCCCTCTTTGATTCGATAAAGAGGTTGACGCCTTTTGCCAGCAGATTGAAAAACTCGGAATTTTCTATGGGCGATTCGCCGTCAGTCCTGCCGTTGTCGTTATATACAAACATCAGTTCGATGTCCGAGGCGTACCCCAGGGCGGCGCCTCCGAACTTGCCAAGTCCGAGAACGGCATAAGCGGCGCTGAGGCCTGCAACGGAGGTGGGCCGGCCGTATCGCTTGACAAGATCGCTGTACACTGCATCAGCTGCTGAATCAACGACGGCTTCGGCAAGCCCTGTCAGCCTCTCTGCCATGGATTTAATATCCGGCTCATTCTTGAAGATATGATCCAGATCGATCAGAAAAATTTCCTGATCCTTAAAATTATTGACTGCCTTTTTCCTTTCATCAAACGAAACAGCCCCTTCCACTGCCAGGGCCAGCTTTTCCCTTACAGCCTCCGGCGAGCTGCTCAGGAGGTGCCCATGACCTTCCGGCCTTAATAATGGAAGCAGAGATTCATATTGAAGCCTGATAAAATCCTCCCAGAGGAAATCGCTCGCCCCCAGAAGCCGCGCGAAGTCCTGGAGATTGTCTGAGTCGGCGAGATAGGAAATCCATTTTTCCTTGAATGGCTTCTTCAGAACATCGTTTAACAGCTGTTCAAACCTCGAGAGGGCTGCGTAGGGATCTGGCGCCTTGACCAGAAAATAGGTGAACTCCTTTGTGAGAAGGACCGAGAGCTTTATCCTGTCCAGAATATCCCTGTCCTCAATCTTGTGCCCGCGCAGATCAACAAGATCAATAACGTCTTCAACCCTTCCATGGATTGTCCTTATCCTCACATGTTCAAGCAGTATATTATGCAGAGAGAGGGCATTGGACAATGAATATAAAAAGGCGGGTGTATCTTCAGAGACTATTTTCAGTCTTGTAAAAGGGCCTTCATTGCTGATATCGATCTCAACCGGATAAAGGACCGGTTCCGAACCTGACTGGATAATGGAAAGATGATTTACAACCATCTCATTTACGCGGTTCCTTGCCTCCATGAAGGATTGGTCATCACCCTGTTCCAGCAGGCTGATTACCTCCTCAATATTCCGGCTGAGCTGATCCGCCCAATTTTCAAAATACAGCGGATTGACAAGGACGCCGGAAAAAAAATCAATAATTTTCCGCCTGCTGACGTCCCTGTAAGGTGAGGATAATGAATGCCTCCTGTTTTTGGAAAACCGGGATGGTTCAGCGTCATAGTCGGTTGAATATGTGTAGACATCTCCGGACATTATGTTAAAGCCTGTGCCCGCGAAGATGCCTGTTATCAGGGAAAGTTCGCCGGGATAATCAAAGGCGAGGACTGTGCATTCAATTTCATCCTCTCTTACCCTGTCGATGATGAGTTCTACCGGGTGATTTGAAGAAAGCCTTGATATGGCGACGATATGGCGCCTTACATGGTCTTCGGAAAACCGCTTGAAATAGTCATGGCCCAGCCTGTTATGATGGCCCTTCAAGACCTCTTCATCCATCTCAGGCATTGATTTTTTAAGTGACTCAAGATCTGGTTTCATAAAGGTGTCTTTTTGTTATTGGACATTGATTATAAAAAAGCTCTCAGCGTTCAGCTATCAGCTGTCAGCTTAAACCTTCATCGTGCATAATTCAGCTGAAAGCTGACTGCTGATAGCTTTATAACATACTACAAATTGCATCCCTATGAAAAGCGCAAAAAAAAGGCCCGCGGACAGCAGGTCCGGGGGCCTTATCTTGGAAGGTTATTAAAAAGGCTTAAATGTCGTAATAAAGCATAAATTCATAGGGATGAGGTCTCAGATCCATTGCCTCAACCTCATTCACCATCTTGTAGTCGATCCAGGTATCAATAACATCCTGTGTAAACACATCGCCCTTGAGCAGGAAGGCATGATCGTTCTTCAGGGCATTCAATGCTTCACGCAGTGACCCGGGTGTCTTGGATACCTTCATTGCCTCTTCCGGCGGAAGGTCATAGATATTTTTATCCAGAGGCTTGCCCGGATCGATCTTGTTCTGGATGCCGTCAACCGCAGCCATCATGATGGCTGAGAAGGCAAGATAGGGATTGCACGACGGATCAGGGCAGCGGAACTCAATGCGTTTGGCCTTGGGAGAAGTGCTGTACATGGGAATACGCACGGCAGCGCTGCGGTTTCTCTGGGAATAGGCCAGGTTGACAGGGGCCTCATAGCCCGGTACCAGACGCTTGTAACTGTTCGTTGTCGGGCTGGTCAGGGCAAGCAGCGCAGGTGCATGCTTCAGGATGCCTCCGATAGCGTACATCGCGGTCTGTGAAAGGCCTGCATAACCGTCTCCTGCAAACAGGTTACTACCACCCTTCCATAAAGAAAAATGGCAGTGCATGCCGCTTCCATTGTCTCCGAAAAGGGGCTTGGGCATAAAGGTCACGGTCTTGCCGGCCTTGCGGGCGGTATTCTTGACAATATACTTGAACTTAAGAAGGTTGTCGGCCATCTCGACTAGGGGCGAAAACTTGGTCCCTATTTCACACTGTCCCGCAGTGGCCACCTCATGGTGATGCACTTCCACTTCAATGCCGATTCCCTCAAGATTCAAGGCCATCAGGCTTCTCAGATCCATCAGTGTGTCGGAAGGAGGAACAGGGAAATACCCCTCCTTATGGCGGATCTTGTAGCCGAGGTTGGGATTCTCGACACGTCCTGAATTCCAGATACCTTCATTGCTGTCTATATGATAATAGGACTCATGGGAGTTGGTGTCGCAGCGAATATCGTCAAAGACAAAAAATTCAGCCTCCGGGCCCAGATAGGCGATATCTGCAACACCGGTGCTCTTCAGATAGTTCTCTGCCTTCAGCGCGATATTGCGCGGATCCCTGGTATAGTCGGCCCCGGTAACCGGGTCACATATGTTGCATATCATTACCAGCGTCTTGGTGTCCATGAATGGATCTATAAATGCCGTGGAAGGCACGGGTTTGATAAGCATATCCGACTCATTGATTGCTCGCCATCCCCTTATGGAGGAACCGTCAAAACCCTTTCCCTTCTCGAAGGTGTCCTCGTCTACGACTGCTGCAGGAAAACTGGAATGCTGCCACAATCCGGGGAAATCCATAAAACGCAGATCCACAATCTTCACGTTTTCCTTTTTAATAAGTTCAAGTACATCCTTTGGTGTATTTATTCCAGCCATAAAACTCTCTCCTTTATGCTATATATTTTTACCAGATAATTCGGTACTCCTAAAATACTTAATTAATTTAGTCCCTGGATTATAACCTTATCCTGTAATTTATTCTTTTACTTTTTTTAGAAATCCTGATTCTCTTAATAGCAACAGCCATGCCAATGCATCAAATTTAAAAATTAGGCTTTACATTCAGCATGTTACACTCATCCCGCAGGAGAACTCAAAGATAATTATAATACATTATTGTAATTCTTTGGGTTGACATGCAACAATTTAGTAGGGGCCAAACTGTTTGTTCCCATTCCTGATGGGCAGACGCTCCGGTCTACAGCTTCAAAAATATGAACATACCCATAAAGATATAATTTCTTCAAGATCATTCCAACTTGAATAAAGAGGGTTCTAGTGATATAGGATGAACACATTTAATCCGGCAGAACCGGGACAAACTTTCTCCCCTTCTCAGGGTGAGGCTGGAGGAGGTCTTGAAACTTCTATGCGGAAAATAAATCCGATGAGACCCCACCTTAATCCTCCCCTGCTAAAAGGGGAGGTAATTTTGAAAGCATCCTGCCAAGATTTTCATCAAGCTAATGATTTTGCGACTAACGGTCTAAATAGAGGAGATATGTAATGAGAATCCATCTTAATATAATCTTTCTTGCAATCCTGTTTTTCGCCTGCCTCGCCCCGCAAGCCTGTCAGACACCGGCGGGACGCTCAGCCGGGAATGTTGTGGACGACTCAGCCATTACAACAAAGGTGAAGGCAAAACTGCTTGCGGATAATATCCTGAGTATTTTTACGATCTCGGTAAAGACCTTTAAGGGAGAGGTTAGGCTGACCGGCGCCGTAAAGACATCCGAACAGAAGGAGCGCGCAACAACCATAACTCAGTCAGTTACCGGCGTTAACAGGATAAACAACCTGATAAGGCTCAAGTGATTTATATTGTCTCCTATTTCTGACCCGGAAGAATCCCAGGGATCTGACCAAAAATCATAGTCCGGTTTCGTCCCTTTTCCTTGGCAAAGTATAATGCATGATCCGCATTTCTGATAAAATCGCTGATCTCATCACCATGCTGAGGTATAACTGTGCAGAGTCCCAGGCTGATTGTGACAAAGGGGTTTACGCTTGACCCTTTGTGGGCGATATTCCTGTCCATTATAGCCATGCGGATCTTCTCTGCAATAAAGAATGCACCTTTTTCATCGGTATCAGGCAGTATCACAGCAAACTCTTCCCCTCCATAACGTGCGCTGAGGTCATCCGGCCGGTGAATGCTTCTTGATATCTCTCCGGCCACCTCCACAAGACATTCGTCTCCCATCTGGTGGCCATACAGATCATTATATTTTTTAAAAAAATCCACATCGGCCAGGATAAGGCTCAAACAGCCT
This sequence comes from Desulfobacteraceae bacterium, assembly GCA_041310455.1. Lineage (GTDB taxonomy): Bacteria > Desulfobacterota > DSM-4660 > Desulfatiglandales > HGW-15 > JAFGIC01. The sequence goes on from JBFYXR010000501.1 coordinate 20,176, forward strand.
TTTTTACGGGACATCCGCTGCCATTCCTTTGTCATGAACTCATTGAACATACGGCGGTTAGCGATCCCCGTCAGACCGTCAATCTGTGAAAGCTCAGTCAGTTTCTTATTGGCTGCCTTCAGGTCGTCGGTGCGTTCCTTAATGGTCTGCATCATGATGTCAAAACTCTTTGCCAGGGTCCCTATCTCGTCCTTGCGATCAAGATTAAGCCGACCCGAAAAGTCCTCGTCATACTCAAATCCCAGGGCATGATTTGTCAAGTGCTGCAATGGCCGGACGAACTTGTAATGGAGCAAAACAATCAATGCGGCGGAAACAATCAATCCTGCGCCGATGAAAAAAAGCAACGCGTACCAGAGACTGGTAAGCCCCTGCTTTGTAATCTCTCTCGGGAACCGGTAGTAAATGGAGAAAACAGGTTTCCCGTAAACATCATCGTAGAAAGTACGTACATCCGTGAATTGATCCTGTGAAAGCGTATAAAAGGTAAGATCCTTTTCAACATATGTCGTCTGTTCATCCTTAATAAGGTTGATTTTCTCAATAGTGAGAGGATAATCCAACTCAAAATCCAGCCGGGTCTGATCTTTAAGGGATTCTATCATTTCGCGGTTAATGAACCGGCCCATCGTAATCATGCCCCTGGACGGACCTGAACCGTCGGAACGCAGGATAGGACGGGTTACAAACATCATAGGGCCTTTAGGTGTATCTATCACGCCTGACTTTAGTCTGTTTTTTTCCACTTCAGAAGTGGAATCCAGAGAGATCATCGGATGTGACGGGTCCAGTTTTTTATTACTCAGAAAATCAATAGTTACGGCCGCTTCTTTTTCTAAATCATAGGCATGTCCCCATATAACAGTTCCATCATTTTTAAAATAGAAGATCAAATTAACGTTATTACTTTTAAATGTCTCAGACAGCAGATTGCCTTCAATATAGTCTTCAGAAAGACTGTCAATGAAATCATAGCTGTCACTCCATTGCGCCCAGTCGTGGCAAATTTTATCCAGGTGATAGATTTCACGGTTAATCGACTTCATCACCCTGCGGATATTCTCAGCGGTCTCGTTATGTTCGATTTTAATAAAGCTGGGAAATATAATTGAACGTTGTACGAGATAAAACAGAAAAGACATCAATATTAAAAATACAACAACATAGATGAATGCCTTAACTCTTATTGACATTATTTAAAGTCCTTTAAAAACAACAAATTTTATTAATAGCGCCTGGATAATTTAATTCAAAGACACTATCGGACTTTCAGGCCTTTTTCTTAATTGATTATGAAGGGAATAGATCAAGTTTCTCTCCATCCTTAATATTTATCAACCCTTCCTCACAGATCCTTATATAAGGGATCGCCGCACCCGTAAGTGTAGCCAGGGTCAGCAGGGGGTCATCAAAGGGAAAGCCCAGCCCTTTTATAATACCTGTCATCTCTTTGAATTTATCGGAAAGATCCTCAAGCGGAATATCTGTCATAAGGCCGAATATCGGCAGAGGGATTTCTGAGAGTATATTCCCGTCAACGCATACTACTGCACCCCCCCTAATTGAGTGCACTCTGTTGACTGCATATGCCATGTCTTCTTCATTTGTCCCTACGGCTATTATGTCGGAAGAATCCCAGGCGGAGCTGCTTGCAATTGCCCCTCGCTTGATGTTAAATCCCCTGAAAAGCCCCGTGAATATCCTACCACGGGCATTTGCCCTGTCGATAGCAGCAATCTTCAGTATGTCCCTGTTAATATCAACATTAATTATTCCATCGATAACCGGAAGGGAGGTTATATATTCTTTCGTAACTAGGTCAGTCACAAGATCGATTATCCTCGCGTTAACCTGGCCGCTTGTTTTTTTGGCTCTTATTAAAAAATCAGCTGCCCTGACCTTCCCGGGGATAGAAATGCTGTTAAGAGTTGAATGGGAGAAGGCGTATCTCCCGGGCATAACAATCAGCTCTCCACCCCTCGCAATCACCTTCCCCCTGCTGATGACATACTCTGCCCTGATCTCCCTAAGGTTCGGGATAATCAGCATGTCTCCATGCCTCCCTGGAGCGAGGCCGCCCGTAATCCTGTCCAGGCCGAAATACTGTGCCGGATTAAGCGTTGCCATCTGAACCGCATTAACAGGGTTAAAGCCAAGATCAATAGCCCTCTGCAGCACATTTTCCATGTATCCCCTCTCCAGCAGCTCAGGGGGATTTACGCCGTCTGTAACGAGGATCAACCTCCGCGTGTCAATGCCCTTATCCTTTATTGCGGATGTGGCGGCAAGATCCTTTCTTATGCTTCCCTCCCTTATCATCACATGAAGGCCCAGCCTCAGCCTATCCACTGTCTCCTCAAGACTGATGGGCTCATGGCATGATGTAACCCCTGTGGCGACATAGGCCATGAGCTTTTTGCCCCTGGCGCCTGCCGAGTGGCCTTCCAGGCTTTTTCCTGCCTTCATTGCCTCCGTAAAGTTTGGCAGAAACTCATCCAGTCTCTGCATTACTCCCTGCCAGTAGGCCTCTCCAAGTCCGAGGACATCGGCCCTTGAAAGGAGATTCTTAATGATTTCTCGTTCAGGGATTTTTACGTTCCCGCTTATGGATACCATGGCAGGGGCTGTGGCGAAAATCTTTATGGGCTGATCCTTGAGGGCCTCCAGAAAATCGGCTACCCCCTCATAACCTGCTATGGGAAACGGCTCCATAGTTTCGGTTATGACAGTTGTTGTTCCGCCGGCCATTGCGCGTTTCAGAAATTCATAGGGGCTGTATTTGCAGTCCGCGAGGTGTGTATGACCGTCTATAAGTCCTGGTATCACTGTCCTGCCCGCTGCATTGATTACTACAGTGTCCGGCCCGATGATTTCTCCCGGCGCATCGCCCACATAGGCGATCAGCTCGCCTTTCATGGCTATGGAATGGTTATGAAGGAGTTCTCCTGTGTAGACATTAAAGACGCAGGCATCAACAACTGCCAGGTCTGCCTTGTCTTTGCCCGTAAGGACATTGATCAGGGATTTTCTATCATCTATATTCATTAGTTTAGTGAATCCCAAAGATTTTCTCCCCCTCTTAGGGGGAGGGAGGAGGGGGTCTTAGAAACCGGTCAAAGCACATGATTCTTGATGAGACCCCACCTTAATCCTCCCCTGAGAGGGGAGGATGGCCGTTTTGAAATACAACATGTTCTTTTTTTATTAACAGAGTCGAGTTGGAAATAATTCTTTAAATGAAAGCCCGTGCCTTCCGGCGATAAAATGAAGTTTATATATTTCCACTTTGCCGGCGGAGGAACGATGGCATCAGTTCATGGCCCTTTTCAAAAAACAGGCCGCTCTCCCTTGCCGCCCTTTCAGTAAACGGGGGTTTTCCGGTTGACGTTTCCAGTCCCTTTTTCCCAGCCCATGCAAATGGGGTGGGATCGGCTATGTGTGTCTTTTTAACTATCGGCGTGAAATGATCGCTTATTACCATGATCCTGTAATCTTCGTGCTTCTTCAATCCTTCAAGCACCACCCCAACCACATCCCTGTCAAAGGACTCTATGGCCTGAATCTTTTCTTTGTAATTGCCGTTGTGGCTTGCCTCGTCAGGGGCCTCCACATGCACCAGTATGAAATCAAGCTCATCAAGGCCCTTAAGCGCACCTTCAGCCTTTCCGCGATAATTGGTGTTCAGATACCCCGTCGCACCTTCCACATGGATAGGCCGGAAGCCGAGATAAACCCCGATGCCCTTGATAAGATCTACGGCAGAGATAACGCCGCCGCTGAGCCCGAACCTCTCCATAAAAGTCTGAATCCGGGGCGCCTTGCCCTGACCCCACAGCCAGATGGAATTCGCCTCTTTCTTCCCGGCCTTTTTCCTCGCCATATTAACGGGATGGTCCTTAAGGACAGGCCATGACCCGCGGATAAGCAATGTGACCGGATCATTTGATGCTTCATCAAGGTAAGAGGACATGTCCTGGTCCAGGACGTTGTGGGGAGGTATTGTTGCTGCCTTTTCCGGTCCATCCTCCCATACAAGGAGATGGCGATAGGCAACTCCCGGATACATCGTTATTCCGGTGTTTCCCATCTTCTGTTTCAGTGTCTCAACAATCAGGCCGGCCTCATCTGTTGTAATATCACCGGAGCTGTGGCTGACCATGATAATCTTTCCATCAGGTTTCCTGTCCAGGTTCACCAGGTTCATCCTGAAGGCGACCTGGCTTTTAGTAAGCGACACCCCCATGCTTGCGGCCTCAAGGGGCGACCTGCCGCATTGATACAACACAGGATCATAGCCAAGGAGACAAAGGTTGGCCACATCGCTTCCCGGTTCCATGCCTGCCGGGACCGTCCCGGCCAGACCTATACCGCATGAGGCTATCCTGTCCATATTGGGCGTGTTCGCCGCCTCAAGCGGGGTCCTGTCTCCAAGTTCCTTCAGGGGATAGTCGGCCATGCCGTCTCCCACAAGGACGATGTATTTTGTCTTGTTAGTGCTCATATCGTAATATTACATCCTGACCGGTTTCAAATCCGGCTTTTTAAAATTAATAGTGAGGCGCAAGGCCCAGGGCTCAAGGGAAAGATTTCAAATCTCAAATTTGAAATTTCAAATTTTTTATTAATACTAACCCTGTTCCACCCTTATCATCACTGTCCTGTCCATGAGGATATCGAGACCCGCCAGTTCATTCAATGCCTTGGTCACATTTTTTTCCTTTGCCTCATGTGTGAGCATAACCACAGGCACAAAACCCTTCTCACCCCTGCCCTTCTGGATCACCGATGATATGCTGATGTCGTTATCGCCAAGCACACCTGATATTTTTGAAAGAACACCAGGTTTGTCAACGGCAGAAAAACGGAAATAATAAGGTGTAACCAGATCCTCTATACCCTTCATGCTTATATTGTTCCTTGCCCTTGCATGTGCGAGGGGAGGCATAAGGATTACAGCCCCGCTGTTCATCTGTCTTGCCATAGAGATGATATCCGAGGCCACTGCGCTGCCGGTCGGCCGCCTTCCTGCGCCAAGGCCATAGTACAGGCTGGGCCCGGAAAAATCGCCTTCAACATAAATCGCGTTGTATGCCTCGTTTACATTGGCCATTATATGATTTTTGGGAACCATTGCCGGGTGCACCCTTGCCTCTATCTTTCCTTCCCTGTTCCTTGCGATTGCAAGCAGCTTGAGATTATACCCGAAGTCGCGCGCAAAGCTGATATCATCCGGGGTCAGGCAGTCAATGCCTTCCCTGTAAATGCTCTTAAAGGGCACAGGTATGCCGAAGGCTACCGAGATAAGGATCGCCAGCTTGTGGGCGGCGTCCGTTCCGTCAACATCAAGGGTCGGAGGATCTTCGGCATAGCCCAGCCTCACTGCGCCCGCAACTGCCTGATCATAGGGGAGGCCGTCCTGCGTCATGCGGGTAAGGATATAGTTCGATGTCCCGTTGACAATGCCCATAATCGTCTTGATATTGTTTGCTGAAAGGCCTTCCCTGATGGAGCGTATCACCGGTATGGCCCCGCCCACGCTTGCCTCAAAGCCTATGTTGACCCCGTTTTCCTCCGCGGCCCTGTATATCTCGCTGCCGTACTCAGCCAGAAGGGCCTTGTTGGCCGTAACGACATGCTTGCCTTTCTTGAGCGCCGCCAGGATGAATTCCTTCGCCTTTTTAAGACCGCCGATCAATTCAACAACAATGTGGATCTCCGGGTCATTGATAACAGCCTCGGCATCTCTGGTGAGGATGCCGGGAAGCAGAGATATGCCCCTGTCCGAATCAATATCGAGATCCGCGATCCTTTTTATGACAATCTCCGAGCCGACCCTGTTGTATATGGTCTCCCTGTTGTTCAGCAATGCCTCTACTGTCCCAGCGCCTACTGTCCCGAAGCCGATAATGCCGACATTTACCTGTTGCATAGAGTCCCTCGTTAATAGCTATTGTTTATTATCCAAGTTATAAATTGATGAACATTTCAGCTGGATATTTTTTAATAATCTCCTCACCTTTTAGGGGAGGATTAAGGTGGGGTCTCTTATGGTTTAATGTTTTTTATCGATACGCCAAGACCCCCTCCTGACCTCCCCCTAAAAGGGGGAGGAAATTTGGACGCATCAATCTCACAGCACCTGTTTGATCCCCTTTATTGCCTGTTTTGTCCTGTGGGGGTTCTCAACAAGGGCGAATCTCACATACTCATCGCCGTACTCACCAAACCCCATCCCGGGAGAAACAGCGACCTTTGCCTTCCTGATAAGCATCTTGGCGAATTCCACAGAGCCCATGCCCCTGTACTGCTCCGGTATCCTGGCCCATACAAACATGGTGCCTTTCGGTTTCTCAATATGCCAGCCTACACGGGACAAGCCGTCACAGAGGGCATCCCGCCTTTTGCGGTATATCTCGACGGCCTCATCGACACAATCATAAGGGCCATTGAGGGCGATAATGGCGGCTATCTGAATCGGCTGAAACATCCCGTAGTCGAGATAGCTCTTTATCCTCTTCAGTGCCGCTACCATCTTTTTGTTCCCCACACAGAAGCCGACCCTCCATCCGGGCATGGAATAGCTCTTTGACATACTGTAAAGCTCCACACCTACCTCCTTTGCGCCCGGTATCTGGAGAAAGCTGGGAGGTTTATACCCGTCAAAGACCAGGTCCGCATAGGCAAAGTCATGGATAACCATCATCTTATGCTCGCGGCAGAAATCAACGATCTTTACAAAAAACTCCCTGTCAACCACGGCAGTAGTCGGGTTGTGGGGATAGGATATAATCAGCATCTTCGGAGCGGGCCATGTCAGCTTTGTCGCTGCAAGCAGGTCTTCAAAAAAGTCCCTGCCTGGTCCGATCGGAATGCTGCGCAGATCCCCTCCCGCAATAATTACAGAATAGGGGTGGATCGGATATGTCGGGTTGGGCGCGAACACGACATCCCCTGGGCTCACAGTAGCCAGCACCAGGTGAGCAAGGCCCTCCTTTGCTCCCATCGTGGCTATGGCCTCTTCATTAGGATCAAGGTCAACATCATAATGTCTCTTGTACCAGTCGCAGATGGCAAGCCTCAGCTTGGGTACCCCGGCAGATGCCGAATACCTGTGGTTGCGGCCGTCCTTGGCGGCATCCAGAAGTTTTTTTACAATATGTTTCGGGGTGGGGATATTGGGATTTCCCATCCCCATATCTATAATATCCTCGCCCTTATGTCTGAGTTCCATCTTGAGTGCGTCCACGGTGGCAAAGACATATGGCGGCAGTCTCTTCATTCTTACAAATTCTTCCATTAATTGATCTCCTTGAAGGTAAAGAATAATTTTACTGATTCGGCTTTATCTAACCAGTGTATATCCTCAGGCATTTATTGACCCCCTATGATGCCTTCCTTCTATCTAAGCATCCCTACATGGGATCAATGTCCTGATTATCATACATCAGCGGCGCCCTCGGAACAGTGAAAAGGCATTG
>JBFYXR010000504.1:0-12508 GCA_041310455.1 Desulfobacteraceae bacterium
GGATTATTACCTCCCCGGCTCTCTCGTAAAAAGGATATATAGAGGGACTCGGGAGGCGCCTTTTCCTCCGATGGGCTCTTGATCTCATTAAGCGCCGCTTGGAGGATGACTAAGTCGGGCAGAGGACGGGATTTTATATACCGATATGTCCCGATTCCTGCAAGCGCCAGACAGAGAATCAAAAGCAGGATAACGTCAAAAGACCGGGACCTGTTTTGCCTGAATCGACGGATAGAAAGGGCCCAGGGAGGGGCCTGCCAGGAAATCCTGCCAAAGACGGAGTGTGAAACGGAAAGAAGAAATTCAGAGAGCCTTTTCATAGTGTCCTCCAGAAAAAGTACAAAAACCTGTTTTGGGTCTTAAAAACATCTTCCAGTTGACAAGAACGCGCCTTTTTATGTACGTAATACAGGTAATAAGGCATTTCATATCAAATATTATTGAAAAATATTTGTCAATAGATTATATATAATTCAAGATTAATTGAAGCAATCGGCAATTGCTCAAAACAGCTAAAGAGGTAAAATAAAAAATCTGAACAAAACAAATCAATCAATAAACATCTAAACAGAAATCATATAGTATCTTCTCTAACTTTTTCCGGATATCATTACAAATTACATGATATCCGGAACCATAGAATCACTTATGCTTGAAAGATATGAATACGAAATTAAAATGGATCATTCATAAGCACTATTTTGCTATCGCGGTAGGCGTCCTTTTGGTCGTCATAATTCTAGCACCATACTTCTACTTACGCGGTGCTGACTGGAAAGTCCTACTCACGGTCATTGGGGGTTTGGCCTCCTTCTTCTTCTTTATTCAGAAACAAGCACTAGACGAAGCGCACTTTATCAAAGAATTGCTAATCCAGTTCAATGCCAGATATGATTGCATGAATGGGAAATTGAATGCCATCGTCAGGAAAGGTGACACTGGTTTGGGAGACGACGACATTATGATCCTCTTTGATTATTTTAACTTGTGCAGCGAAGAATACATGTTTTACCAGAGAGGTTACATCTATCCAGAGGTTTGGCGGTCTTGGGTTGCAGGAATGAACTTCTACTATAAAAACCCGAAAATCAAGAGGCTGTGGGTATATGAGTTTAGCTCAGAATCCTACTACGGTTTAGATATTGAACGAGAGATGAAGAAGTTCCGACTGAAAGCATAATCGGGTAAAGGGAAGTGATTAGCTCCCCCTCCCTGCATCCGCCGTCGTTTTTGATTATGGCATGATAAAATGCCAGGACAAGCCCGGCATGCGGATCTACTTCGGCAAGCACAGTTCAAACGCACCAGGCGGCTCACAGAGTTTACTGCATAAAAGGGGCTGAGGTATCCAGTCATTTCCGAAAAGTCAGAGTTGAGGGCAGGATTTATGATTTATTTATTCTCCGTACATGTCGGTTATTATCTTTCGTAACTGAGCGGCCTTAGCATCTGATAACCTATCAATTTTTTTTCAATCTTTGTTTAATTACCTCCAGACCGTCGGCAATCGTCGCGTCTAAATCGCCCCAGTCTTCCTTTTCATTTGCCATGGCCTTTATGTATCCTCCCAGGATAGCTTGTCCTCCTCTTTACTGCGCAGAAGGAGGCCCCTGTCTGTCTCTTCTATTAAAATGGAGTCATTCATACCATATTTTTGGAGTAGCGCCTTGGGTATGCGAACTCCCTTGGAATTCCCAATGGGAACCAACTTAGAATCCCTTGATCGTATCTGATGTTGCATGGAACTTGCTCCTTACAAAAAATCGCGTTTAATTTGTAACTATTGTAATTATTGGTAACACAGCCGAATCAAAAACACCCCATTTGATGCAGGTAATGGTAGGTGACGATGCCGATCGCAGTGGATAGGTTCAGGCTGCGCACGTTTCCCCGGATGGGAATCCGATAGCATGGAAATCTCTCTTTTATATTGGGCGGCAACCCGACGCTCTCTTTGCCGAATAGGAGATAATCCCCTCTCTTGACGGATGCCTTTGTATAATCAGGTTCAGCATGGCTGCTGAATGTTATAAGTTTTGGCGCGAGCCCTTCTTCAGAATCTAAAAATGCCTCAACGCTTTCATGCTGCCTCACATCAATTTCATGCCAGTAATCCAGGCCTGCCCTTTTCAGCTGCCTGTCGTCAATGCTGAACCCAAGGGGGTGGATAAGGTGAAGCCTGATCTCAGCCGCCCCGCACAGCCTCGCGATGTTTCCGGTGTTGGCCGGTATCTCGGGCTGATAGAGCGCCACATTAAGGGTTGGATTTTCGATAATAATATGGTTGTCGTTGCTCAACAAGGTTTCCTGTCTCTATATCACAGGCGTAAGGCACAGGGCGTAGGGCTCAAGGAAGGAATATGATGTTTTCCCTTGCGCCTTGAGCCTTGCGCCCTGAGCCTTGATTTCATATCTCCCTCATGGGAAGGGGCTGGTGCTGACAGCTTACCAATATCTCGATATCCTCCATCCCGCACTCCTTCAGGATGTCGCTTGCCGCACACATGGCCTTTTCAGGAAGATTGTTTTTCTCACTGAGATGGGCAAGGACAACATGTCTCAGTTCCTTATGCATAAGGGCCTTCAGCAGTTCTCCGGCCTCCCGGTTTGAAAGGTGTCCTTCTGGTCCCCTGATCCTCCTTTTAAGATACAGGGGATAAGGCCCCTGTTCAAGCATTACCTCGTCGTGGTTGAACTCGATTATCAGTGCCCTGCATCCCCTTAGCCTGTCCTCAAGCACTCTTGTGCTCCTCCCCACGTCTGTGATTATCCCCAATCTTGAGCCGTTTGAAGAAACTACAATCCCTACAGGATCGGCCGCATCATGGCATTTGGTGAAGGTCTCTATGACAATGTCCTTCACCTTTATGGCTCGCCCCGTATTAAATGCAACATGGCCCGTGATTCTACCCATGCCGCCATTCATCTTCTCCTTGGTCGATTCATTCATATATACTGGGACGTTAAACCGGCGTGATATCGGCCCTGCTGACTTGATATGATCCTGATGCTCGTGCGTAATGAGAAGGGCGTCCAGATGAACAGGGTTGACCTCCAGGATTTCAAGACGCCTTACAAGCTCACGGCAGCTCAAGCCCGCATCTATGAGTATCCGGGAATTATCCGTTTCAATATAACAGGCATTGCCTCCGCTGCCTGAAGCAAGCATCGAAAAACGCATGCGCCCCCTTTCCAGTAAATTTTGCCAACCATCGGCTTAATGGTTCCGCAATGTTACTCTTGTATAATAAGAAGGCTCAAGGCGCATGACTCAAGGCGCAAGGGAAAATTTATTCCGGTTTTTACCTTGTGCACCGCGCCCTGTGCCCTGCGCCTTTCTTTTATTCTATCCCGCTGTGGCCGAATCCGCCCGACCCGCGCCGTGTTGAATCCAGAGAACCGGAATCGATAATATCAGCCCTGTATACCTTCCCAATAATCATCTGGGCTATCCTGTCGCCCCTGTTTATCGTGAAAGGACTCCGTCCCCAGTTTATCATTATAACGGAGATCTCTCCCCTGTAGTCGGAGTCAATTGTTCCGGGGCTGTTTACCATGCCTATGCCGTTCCTTAAAGCGAGCCCGCTCCTGGGCCTGATCTGCGCCTCGTACCCGGAAGGAATAGACATGGCAAACCCGGCAGGGATAAGTTTTACTTCACCAGGATTCAATACAGCGGGCTTCTCAACGGCCGCCCTGATATCCATGCCGGAAGAGCCCTCAGTCTCATAAGCCGGCAGCGGAAGGTCGGGATTGTTTTCAAGTCTTTTGATTTGAATGGGTATCCGTTCCAATTATCATCCACCTGATCAATTTATTTTTCAACTAATTACGTATACATGTCCTTATGAATACATGAATGGATTCTGCGGTCAATCCTTCGACTGGACTCAGGATCATGAGCCTGTCGAATGAGCCACAGAATGACTGGAAATTCCCTCATGCTACAGGTGATTAATGGTCTGATTTGATACTGAAGGCACATGGCCCAGGGAAAGCAGACTACGGTTTTAACCTTATACCTTGCACCTTATACCTTAAACCATCTACATTTACACTGCAAACATGGGCTCCTTTAAAATCATTTCTTCTTCCTTAAAAGGGCCAAGTGTCGCCAGTGATGTATTGGCAGGATTAAATGCCTCCCTGGCACAGGTCACTACGTCGTCAACAGTAACACACTCCAGGGACGCCACCACCTCTTCATAATTGATATACCTGTTGAAGAGATATTCATTTTTAGCAAGACGCAACATCCTTGAATCCGTATTCTCGGAACCAAGCAGTATCCCCCCGATGAGGTGTTCCTTGGCCTCGTTCAGGTCTGTTTCTGTTATATCTCCATTCTTGATCTTCTTTATTTCCATATTGATCACATCAAGGGTATTATTTACCTCTCTGGGATCTGTCCCGGCGCATACTCCGAGTATCCCCGTGTCGATATAAGCGGAAATGAAAGAATAGATGGAGTAGGCAAGCCCTCTCTTTTCTCGGATCTCCTGGAAAAGCCTGGAACTCATATTCCCGCCAAGGATGGTGTTGAATATAGTTCCGGCAAACCTCATGTCATTAAGCAGATGAGGCGCCTTTCCGCCAAGACAGATATGCACCTGTTCAAGGGATTTATAGTGACATGATACAGCCTGATTAATCCTTGGAGTGGTTAATGAAGGCGTAGTCTCTCCTTGCTCTATCGAGTCAAAGATGGGCCTGAAAAATTCAACCACTCTTTCATGATCGATATTTCCTGCAGCGGATATTATTATCCTCGATGGGGCGTAAAACCTTTTCTTATGGTCAATGAGTGTATCCCTGTCCAGGGCGCTTACGGTCTCGTCGGTGCCCAGAATAGACATGCCCAGCGGATGATTGCTCCAGTATAGACCATTGAATATTTCATGGATCTGTTCTTCAGGAGAATCTTCCACCATGCTGATCTCCTGAAGAATGACCTGCCTTTCCTTATCTATATGATCAGGATCAAATAGTGAGTTTAAAAAGATATCGGACATTATTTCCGCGAGGGCCGGAAAATGTTTATCAAGAACCTTTGAATGGAAGCAGGTGTATTCCTTGGATGTAAAGGCGTTAGAAAGTCCCCCTATAGCGTCCAACTCCTTTGCTATCTGGAGGTTGCTTCGGTTTCTGGTCCCCTTGAAGATCATGTGTTCGATAAAATGGGATATGCCGTTCGTTCTGGAGTCTTCATCCCTTGATCCTGCTCCGACCCATATCCCGAGTGAAACCGACCTGTAGTGATCGAGCTTTTCTGTAATTATCCTGATTCCATTTTTCAGTTCTGATTTTTGATACATCTTATTTCAGACTTTCGCCCAGAGCTGCCTTACGGGAAAGCGATATCTTGCCGTTTTTGTCGATATCAAGGACCTTGACGAGCACTTCATCGCCTTCGTTGAGTATGTCCGTGACCTTGGCGACCCTCTCCTTGTCCAGCTGGGATATATGAATAAGCCCGTCCGTACCGGGGAGTATCTCCACAAAGGCCCCGAAATCCATTATCTTCCTGACCTTGCCCTTATAGAGTTTGCCTATTTCGGCATCCTGGGTAATCTCGTTTATCATGCCAAGGGCCAATTTTGAGGTCTCTTCATCAGGCGATGAAACTGTAACATTTCCCTCATCATCAACATTTATTGCGGAATCGGATTTCGCGCTTATCTCCTTGATATTCTTGCCGCCCGGGCCGATGAGAAGCTTTATCTTTTCCGTCTTGATTTTCAGCTTGACGATAATGGGGGCGTATTCAGAGACCTTGCTCCTCGACTGGGATATGGTCTGATTCATTATATTGAGTATATGTATCCTGCCATCCTTGGCCTGGGCAAGGGCCTTTTCCATTATCTCCCTTGTTACGCCGTCGATCTTGATATCCATCTGGAGTGCGGTTACGCCGTCTTTTGTGCCTGTAACCTTGAAGTCCATATCGCCGTAGTGGTCCTCATCACCTATTATATCGGTCAGGACAACCATCTTTTCGCCATCCGACACAAGACCCATTGCGACACCGGCAACTGCCGCCTTTATCGGGACACCAGCGTCCATGAGCGAAAGGGACCCCCCGCACACGCTCGCCATGGATGAAGAGCCGTTTGATTCAAGTATCTCCGAAACCACACGAACCGCGTACTGAAAATCCTCTTTGCCTGGTATTACAGGAAGAAGAGCCCTTCTGGCCAGGTTTCCGTGGCCTATCTCTCTTCTGCTGGGTCCCGCGAGTCTTTTAACCTCTCCCACCGAATAGGGGGGGAAATTATAGTGCAGTATGAAATTCCTGAAGATGTTGCCGTATATGGTGTCTATCCTTTGCTCATCCATCTCCGTACCCAGTGTGGTCAGCACCATGGCCTGCGTCTCGCCCCTTGTAAAAATTGCGGAACCGTGCACCCTCGGCAGCACTCCGACCATGCATTCAATGGGTCTGACCTCTGTGAATGACCTGCCGTCTATACGCCTGCCCTCCTCAAGCATCATCTTCCGGACCATCTTCTTTTCAAGGCCGTCCATGAGCTCCTTTATCCTGGATTTCCTGTCTGCATACCCCTCTCCCAACGCATCCATGGCCGATTTTAACGCCAGGTCCCTCTTGTTCCTGCGATCGCCCTTGTCTGAAGTGGTGATGGCATCCCTGATAAGGGGAGTCGCCGTCTCGATTGCCTTCCTTTCCATCTCATCATCTCTGACCGGGGCCTGAATCTGCCTCTTGGGCTTTCCTGCCTCCCTCTTCAATTCAACCTGCATGTCTATCATGGGCTGCATGGCCTGATGTCCGAAAAACACGGCATCAATCATATCCGCCTCGGAAACAAACTCTGCCCCGCCCTCCACCATGACTACCGCGGTCTTTGTGCCTGCAACAATCAGGTTGATATCACACTCTTCCTGTTCAAGGATCGTTGGATTGATTACAAACTGACCGTTTATCCTCCCCACCCTGACTGCGGCTACGGGACCGTTAAAGGGTATGTCCGAGACCTCAAGTGCGGCAGAGGCGCCGAGAATCGCCAGGACATCGGCTTCATTCTGCCTGTCCGAGGACAGAACGTTCGCTATAATCTGTATCTCATTATAATAATTCTCGGGGAATAGCGGACGCAAAGGCCTGTCAATGAGACGCGAAGTCAGCGTCTCCCTTTCACCCGGCCTCCCCATATCCCTGCGGAAATAGTTTCCTGGGAACCTTCCGCCTGCATAGGACATCTCTTTGTATTCGACAGAAAGAGGAAGAAAATCTGTTCCTTCCCTTTCCTCTTCCGATGAGACGGCCGTAACGAGAATCACCGTCTCTCCAAAGGTGACAACCACCGAACCACTAGCCTGCTTTGCGATACGACCAGTTTCGATATGCAAGTTTCTGCCGTTTATTTCTATCGTAGATGTTTTTATCATTGTATTTATCCTTTCATGATCATAGGATTTTTCAGGCTATCCGGTTATAAAAGCCGTAAATCAACACAACTGCTGCGTTGATTCTGATTCTACTTTCTGATGCCCAGTTCCTTGATGATCTGTTGATATTTTTGTAAATTTGATTTTTTCAGGTAATTGAGGAGTTTTCTCCTCTGACCTACAAGCTTTAAAAGACCTCTCCTTGAATGATGATCTTTCTTATGAACCTTGAAGTGCTCAGTTAGATAATTGATTCTGTTGCTCAAAAGGGCTATCTGCACCTCAGATGACCCGGTATCCTTCCCATGCACTTTAAACTTCTCAATAATCTCTTTTTTTACTTCGGTAGTTAACACCACGTTCAATACCTCCTATAAAATAATAATTAATAATATTATCTGCCCTGTGCGGCATATCGGCTTACGCAGACAGCGTTCAAATTAATGCGGTCCTGCCATGGCAGGATTACGTAAACACGCGGATTTTTTTCAGCCATGATTTATCGTCCGGCGACATATGGTCAACTTCAATTACCGCAACCAGGGATGATCCATCAGTTAATTTAATAAAACCCGCATAATCATCCATGGACCCGCCTCCGGCAGCCAACTCATCCCTGACTGGCCTTATGCCGTTAATGACTTTTCTGGCTGTCTCATGGTTTATTGAACATTCCTTCATATCAGGGAGCGCGTCTTTCAGGGATATCATCCTCCCTGCCAGATCAAAGTCTTCGATACCGGCGTCCAGCATCCTTGAATCCAGGGCGCTGCTTACGTCAAAGCCGCCGATCGACAGCCTTCTCAGGGATTTCAGATGCCCTGCCGAACCGAGCCTTTCCCCTATATCAGCGGCAAGGGTCCTGACATATGTGCCGCTTGAACATGTTACTTTAAAAGTGATATCGGGCAGATCGACGGATATAACATCTATCGAGCGGATGTTTACCATCCTTTTTTGAAGATCAACTGCTATGCCCTGTCTCGCGAGATCATAGGCCCGCCGGCCTTTAATATTTATCGCTGAATACGCAGGCGGTGTCTGTTCGATATCGCCTGTGAACCCCTTAACGGCGCACCTGATTTCCTCCGGATCCACATCAGGCACGGCTGTGGTGCCGATGATCCTGCCGGTCCTGTCAAGGGTGTCGGTGCCGATGCCAAGGGTCATGGTTGCGTGATAACTTTTTACACCTGACATCAGATAGCCTGAAAGCTTGGTGCCCTGTCCAAGAAGTATTATCAGCAGGCCGGTTGCAAATGGGTCCAGCGTCCCCGCATGACCGATTTTTTTCGTTTTGAACGCCCTCTTGGCCTTTCTTACTACATCATAGGATGTTTCACCTTCATTTTTATCCACAAGGATAATTCCATCACTGCTGTTCAACATCATCCCCGGGATCTTCTGTCCTGATCTTATGAAAGAGTTTCTCTAGCCGGTTCCCGGCCTCAAGGGTCGGGTCATGTTTAAAGACTATCTCAGGAACATTCCTCAATTTTATCCAAAGCCCTATCTCTCTTTTAATGAAGCCCTTGGCACTGTCCAGACCGGCCTGTGCACGCTTTACGTTATCCTCATTGCCTATCAGGCTGAAAAATATGGTGGCGTTTTTCAAATCATCGCTGATATGCACGCCTGTAAGCGTTATGCCGTTAACCCTTGGGTCCTTGACCTTCTGCATCAGAAGGCCGGCTGCGCACTTTAATATCTCGTCCCCTACCCTGGTGGCCCTTTTACCGGCTAACATTACTTGCTCCAACCTGTATAAACTAAATTTGAAATTTCAGATTTGAGATTTCAAATCCAATCAAGTTCTTCCAATCTTTGCATCTTACCTTAAACCCTGCGCCATGCGCCATGAGCCCTGCGCCTTTTTATATATTGATAATCTCAATCTTCGAATTAATTAATTCAGCAAGATACAGAGAATCCAGAAAACTCAGGACGCCGGCAAGGGAGGAATCTATAAAACGCCTGTCGTTCCCCACGGCGCTTATGCCAAGTTCAATAGTCTGCCACTTGTCGTTTGAGCCGATCTCGGCGATCGCCACATTAAACCTGGTTTTAACCTTGCCGATCATGCTCTTTACAATCTTTCTTTTTCCCTTCAGGGACTGATTGTCATGAATATGAAACTCAACAATCATGGCGCCTATGACCATCAACTACAGCTCCGCCTTGATATGCTCAATCTTGTAAACCTCGAAGACATCGCCCGGCTTGATATCCTGGAAGTTTTCAAGCCCGATGCCGCATTCATATCCTGAAGCTACATCCTTTACATCACCCTTGAACCTTCTCAGGGACGCCATCTTGCCGTCAAAGACAACTACATCATCTCTCAGGAGGCGGATCATGGCGTTTCTCTCAATATGGCCGTCGGTCACATAGCAGCCTGCCACTGTCCCTATTTTGGGTACGTTAAAGATCTCCTTGATGTCCGCCCTGCCTATTACAATCTCTTTAGAGATCGGCTCAAGAAGCCCTGCCATGGCCTTGCGGATATCATCTATAAGATTATAGATTACGTCATAATAGTTGATATCCACATTCTCCTTCTCGGCAACCTCTTTAACCCTGGGATTCGCGCGCACCCTGAATGCTATGATAACTGCGCCCGACGCAGAGGCCAGCATGACATCAGATTCCTTTATCGCCCCGGTGGAGGAGTGTATCATCCTTATCTTCACTTCCTCTGTCCCCAGTTTGACAAGCGCCTCGGACAATGCCTCAAGGGACCCCTGTACATCGGTCTTTAAAATAATATTTAGTTCCTTTATCTTCCCTTCCTTGATCTTTTCATAAAGGCCTTCAAGGTTGACAATAATAGTCCTGGCACGCTCTTTTTCCTTCTGCTTGACCTGGCGGTAATCGACGATCTGCCTGGCTATCCTCTCGTCCTTGACGACGATGAACTCATCACCTGCCATCGGCACGCCGGAGATCCCGTAGATCTCAACGGGCATGGAAGGCCCGGCTGATATCATCCTGGTCCCCCTGTGGTTATTCATAGCCCTAACCTTGCCGTAGTTCCCTCCGCAGATGAAGAAATCGCTCGGCTTGAGGGTGCCTTCCTTGATCAGCACGGTTGCGACCGAACCCTTGTTCTTATCAAGCTTGGCCTCAATAATTGTACCCCTTGCCGGCTTGTCGGGGTTGGCCTTCAGCTCAAGTATTTCGGCCTGAAGCAGAATCAATTCCATCAGGGCGTCGATGCCCTCCCCTGTTTTTGCGGATATCCTGCCGAAGATAGTAGTTCCTCCCCATTCTTCAGGGGCCAGATTCAGTTCGGCAAGCTCCCTTATAACCTTATCCGGATTGGCTGCCGGTTTGTCGATCTTGTTGATTGCCACAATAATAGGTATATTCGCGGCGCGGGCATGGTCAACTGCCTCTCTTGTCTGGGGCATGACGCCGTCATCAGCCGCTACAACAAGCACTATTATATCTGTTACCTTCGCGCCCCTTGCCCTCATGGCAGTAAATGCCTCATGGCCCGGTGTATCCAGGAATACGATATCCCCTCCCTTTGCATTGACATAATAGGCGCCTATATGCTGAGTGATTCCGCCTGATTCGCCGTCCGCTATATTGGAACTCCTGATCCGGTCCAGCAGAGAGGTCTTGCCGTGATCAACATGGCCCATGATAGTCACAACAGGCGGCCTGGCCTTCAGGTCTTCAGGCCGGTCCTTGACCTCTTCGATAATGCTTTCCATTTCAAACTGATCCAGTTCAAGCTCATAGCCGAATTCATCAGCCGCAAGCACAGCCGTATCAAAATCTATGGTATTGTTGAGGTTGGCCATGACGCCGAGTGCCACCAGCTTCTTGACCAGTTCCACGGCCTTGACGCCCATAGCCTTTGCCAGTTCAACCACAGTCACACTTTCCTGTATCTTGATTCTTCTTTTTATCGCCTTGGGGGTTGTAATCTCAGTGTGTTTCAGCCTTTTAACCTCTCCGCCCTTCTGCCCTTTTTTATCCTTCGCCCTCGGCTTGCGGTCCTCGTAAAGGTCTGCCCTTTCAAATATCTCCAGTTTTTTATGACGGATATGCACATCCGCTTCAAGCTCTTTTTTATCCTTCTCGCCTCTCTTTTTATCTTTTTTCTTTTTTACGGGCCTTTTCTCTTCTCCCTCCTCATCATACGGAGGGCCCATATCCGGGACGGCCGGCATCCTGGCATCGTGAGCTTTTGCAGGCGTTCTCTCATCTTTTTTCCTGGCGATTGCCTCCTTTAAGGGCCCATGTTCCGGCATGCTGATTATCCTGGCAGGCCTGTCCTTCTGTTTCTTCTTGGCCTTTTTGTCAGTCACCGGAGCCATCTCTGCCGGTGCAGGCGCCTGTTTTTCAGCCGGTATTTCTTCCCCGGGGGCATGCTCTACCTGGCCGGGAGCATCCTCCTTAACGGCAGGCCCCTTCGCGGCGACGAGAGGCTCTTCAGCGACGGCAGGCCCTTCAGAGACATGGGGTTTCTTGTGGAGATGAGTCTCCCTGTGCGCAGGCGTTTCTTCAGCAGGGTGTTTCTCTTTTGCTGATACCTGGACCTTTTCTTCAACCTGGGCTGCGGCTACTTCAACGGCCTTACCAATACGTTCCGGTCTCTTCGTGGCCGGTTCCGGTTCATGGATTTCCTGTTCAACCGCAACTACCTTTTTGCGGCGGCGTATTACACCCGGATTCAACCTCTTTTCTTCAATAACCTGAGAGGTCGCTGCGCCCTTTATTATGTCCATAGCCTTGCCGTAGCTGCTGTCATCAAGGACGCTCATATGATTCTTGATATCCAGACCCCCGGCCTTGAGCTTATCCTCCAACTCCTTGGAATCCATGCCAAGCTCTTTGGCCAACTCATAAACCCTGATTTTAGCCATCTAATTCCTCCAAATCCACCGCTGCTTTCTTTATTCCCCTCGGCTGGTTATCGTCAAAAGGCCTGCCGATCAACCCCAGGGTAACGTGTATTTCCGCTTCAGTCCTGAAATGCCTGTTAAGACGTCTGTTATACAACAACCGCTCCAGACAGGGCTGCGAGTTACACACATAAGCCCCCCTGCCCCCGGTCCTGCCGGAATTATCCCTGACCAGACGATTTTCA
>JBFYXR010000505.1:0-3518 GCA_041310455.1 Desulfobacteraceae bacterium
GAAGTAGCCGTAACTCAAGCCGGCGGCTTTCACGGCATAGGCAAGACTGGTGTCCGGTGATATATCCGCATTAGGATTAACATCGAGCACGTAAAATGTTCCATTGCAGACGCAGATCGATTCGAGCGTAATCACGGCAGCCGATGGCGTGATAGGCCTGTTTTGATATTCGCTCCAGCTGCTGAATCTGATCCTCATCCAGCTGAGCCGGAACCTGCAGATTAATCTTTTCATAATGGAGTGATCCCGGGACAAATTTGGAGTCATAGGTGCAGAGACGATCTTTAATATTATCAAAGGCACTGAAATCCATTTCCACCGGCGGCAGCATTTCTATCCTGCCGTTGCCCCAGAGGGTCACATGGAACTCACGCCCGTCAATAAAATTCTCCACCAGCGCAGGCTGATGAAATCTATCCAGGACATAGGAAACGCGTTCAGTAAGCTCCTTGTGAGTAAGAACCACGGCTTCAGTTGTAATTCCATTACTGCAGTGTTCAAATGAAGGTTTAACTATGGCAGGGAAATCTCCCCAGCCGTTAACCCGGGGAGTCATGAAAACCTCCCAGGACGGAGTGGCAATGCTGTATCTATCCAAAACTGTTTTTACAGCAGCTTTATTCCAGCTTAGAGATAATACGTCAGGTGGTGAACCGGTGTAACAGAAATTATTCTTTTCCAGCATCGCAGCCATAACAACCTCGCCTTTCTGGATGCCTGGCAGATCTTCACACCAATTGAAGACTACATGCTCCATGGGATCATAGGGCGCCAGGATATCCCCGATATCCTGATCTCCAGCCATAAGGAGTTTGACAGAATGACCTTCATGCTCTAAAGCCTTTTTTATTTGGTCAACAACTGGCAATATGTTATCGAGTTCGGTCGCTTCCCATAAAGGGTCTACATTAAAAAGCAGAAGCACATGCCTGTCGGTCCACTTCAAGTCAGATTTCATCTTGTCTCGGTCTCCAGCTATAAGGCCTGATGTCTATGCCGTTTGAATTCAAGTTCTTATCATTAGCCAAATCGATAATCATTACGGAACAGAAGCCTGTCCCGGGCGATTGTTATGCCGGATTATCCGAACAGGATTTATCCGAATAAAAAAAGCCGCTATCTCAAATTCTCATTTGAGATAGCGGCCCAACTATCATATCCTGCTTATCCTCCGGCAATACCCAGGTATTGACGGACCCTTTAAGATGATATTATTACAAAAATAAACCTTTCGATGTCAAGAAACTTTAAAAAAAACAGGGGCAGTTAATTTATTTTTGGAAATCAGGCATCCGCAGACCCGGCTTTTTTTGACCGCTCAATCTCCTGGTGATATGCCATTGTGGAATCTTAAGCTCATTAATTTTATACTTTAAGGGGTGTCATGCTTCGGGTTAAGCCTGATCAACCTGTCCATAAGCCCTTAAATAGATCAGCGTCTTATAACCGGCAAAAGAATGAATAACTGGAGTATGGATTTTTAAACGGCCTTCAGAATCTATCAGAAACAGGGGAAATAACATGTTATATTTTGTTTTCAGATCGGCCTGGTCAATCCCTTTAAGCTCAATGCTTTCAACGACAGCGCCCCCTGAAAACAGCCTCTCAATGTACCTGTATGTAGCATCAGAGCTAAAGGCAATATGGCCGTGAAGGCCCCTGGATACCTGTCCGTCATGAAGGGCCACCTGATACCTGTTACCTCTGAAAAAATCCTGATAATTAAGAAGCGTAAGGGTGTTCACCTCATCGTTTCCTGTTAAGGCCAGCAAATGCCCCATCTCTTTATGAAGATCATCATTATCCCTGAACTCATCGGATAACACACTGCCGGCATATGCAGGCAGCCCCTCGTCATGGGCCAGCTTCACGTTTTGAATATTGGTATCCACCAACAATACGGGCATTGAATGATGACGCAGGACCCCGGCAATGTGTCGAGCCCAGGAATGCGCCCCCACAATGATTACACCATTAAATTTGCCATGGGTCAGACCTAATCCTTTTGCAAGCGGCAGCGCCGAAAATCCGTATATAATAACCGTTACAATAATAACCAGGAAGAGCAGCGGGGAAATCTGGTCGGCATCTGCTATGCCGATGGATATCATCCTTTCCTGAAAAATAACAGCCACTGCGGCGGCCACAATGCCACGGGGCGCCATCCATGCGATAAATCCGCGCTCACGCCAGTTTAGTTTTGAACCGACAGTTGAAAGGGCCACCGCAAAGGGGCGCGCTATAAATACAAGTATCCCAAGAAAAACCAGACCCTCCCATCCAATGTTGAAAAGCTCCTCGAATTTCAGCCGCGCCGCGAGGACAATGAATAATAGTGAGATCAGGAGGACGCCCAGATTCTCCTTGAACTCAAGTATATGTTTGACCGAAACCCATTTCTGATTTGCCAGCGCCACCCCCATCACGGTTGTAGCCAGAAGCCCTGACTCCGTTTGAACCATATTGGAGGCGACAAATGCCGTAATGACAAGCATCAATGTTACAGGGATATGAAGGAAATCGGGAAGCCGATTTTTATACATCAGGCCTATAAGAAGAGATGCGGTTGAAAAGCCCACGCACACCCCCACCAGCAGTGTCTTTATTATGGCAAAAATAATAACCGGCGTGGCATCCCTGATCTGGGTAATCTGGATGACCTCATATACCAGTACTGCAAAGACAGCGCCCAGCGGATCTATGAAAATGCCTTCCCATTTGAGCAGGGAATTCAGGCTGGTTTTAAGCTGAATCTGACGCAGGATAGGAATGATTACCGTGGGGCCGGTAACAACCAGAATAGCGCCAAGCATGGCAGAGGTCTGAAGGCTCAGATGAAGCGCCATGTGAGCCGCTAATAAGGTAACCAGAAAAGTGGTAAAAACACCGATGCTTATCAGTCTGTAGAAGATATTTCCTATCCCGGACAGTTCTTTGAACTTCAGATTCAGCCCGCCTTCAAATAATATCAACGCCACTGCAAGAGAAACAAAAGGCAGTAAAATCGGTCCGAACAGGGCGTCAGGGTTTACAAGATTAAGAACAGGTCCTAAAAGGATGCCGCACACCAGGAGGGTCAATATTGCAGGCAATTCAAACTGCCATGCTATCCATTGTGCCAGAATGCCTGCGATCAGGATGCCCGCGAGTTGAATCAATATTGTTTCTGACATAACATATTCCTTCTTAACAAGTATCCGGAAACGATTTATGTTGACTCTTTTCTCGATTTTTTTACACTATAATAATACTTAACAAAAATCAAATGCGGGGGCTCTTTAATGTTTATCTGGATAGCTTTTATAATATGCACGTCCGTAATAGTCTTTTCAGGTACAAAACTTGCTAAATATGGGGACATCATCGCTGAAAAAACAGGTCTTGGCAGGGCATGGATAGGGCTGGTGCTCATGGCGTCAGTAACATCCCTCCCTGAGCTTGTTACCGGCATCAGTTCTGTCACGTTTGCGTGAGTCCCTGATATTGCAGCGGGCGACATACTGGGAAGCTGTGTATTT
>JBFYXR010000508.1:0-8949 GCA_041310455.1 Desulfobacteraceae bacterium
AGACGCTGTAGAAGTATATAAGAAGGCTGCAACATTAAGCGCACAATCCCGTAAAGCCGAGCTAAGTCTGGCCAGGCTGTATATCAAGATGGCCCGCACTCAGGATGCAGTTGATCTTCTAAACAGCATTATTGAATCGGATTGGAGAAGCCAGGCTGCAAAAGATGCAAGTCAAATGCTTGAAAATATAAACAAAAAGTGATTTATCATCCAGCCGAATCCTTTCTCAGCTTAACAACATCCAGTATCTCCATCATCGAATCCACGTGGTAATCCGCGTCCAGTTCACTGTTCCTATAGGCCGTAAAGCTTACTCCGGCTGACCTGGCGGACAGGTAATCCAGTCGGGAGTCACCGATATAAAGGGCCTTTGCAGGGCTGATATTAAAGAAATCCAGTATCTTTAAGAGAGATTCAGGGTGAGGCTTCGGATTTTTGACATCAAGCGAAGAGACAACGATATCAAAGAAGCCGTCCAGACCGTGGTATTCAAGCACCTTGCCGATTGTAGTGCTTCTGTTTGTGGCTATCCCCAGGCCGGAATAGGGTCTAAGCTTATTGAGCAATTCCTTCAGCCCCGGTTCGACAATCATGTCGAGTATAAAAGGCGAGTAGTCGACCTTCGCCTTCATGTCCATCGCCTGCTCCAAATAGGGCGTTCCTTCAAAAATATGCCTTACGGAATCGTCTGCAGTATAGGCATGGACAAAATCAATCTTATCATTCGTCATCGGGGGCAGACCGAAGCATGAAAGAAGGTAGTTATAATAATTGATGTTCGCCCTGCGGGAGTCAAACATTACGCCGTCGCAATCAAATATGACGGCGGACTCTATTTTTTTTGGAATCATGGCAATCCTTATGTGAATAATATAATGAAATATATTGTAGATGATTTTATTGATAATGTGATAATGTAAGAGATAAATGATCCTGTGTCAATTTCAGAACTCACCCTGACACAAATAGAATAGAATATTTAACCTGCTCAATAAAAAAAGGACTTCCATATGGAAATATTTACAGATTATCTCGTAATAGGTTCAGGCATCGCAGGATTGTCTTTTGCCCTTCATGCCGCTAAATCAGGCACCGTTGCGATTGTTACAAAAAAAGAGCGGATGGAGACATCCACCAATTATGCCCAGGGTGGGATAGCCTCTGTTCTGGACATAAATGACAGCTTTGATTCGCATATCAAGGACACCCTTAAATCGGGAGACGGGCTCTGCAACAAGAGGATAGTGGATATTGTTGTTAAGAACGGCCCTGAAAGGATCAGAGAACTCATGGACCTTGGTGTGAATTTCTCACGCATGTCGAATGGCGCAGGCAGCCTTGATCTGGGCATGGAAGGGGGGCATTCAAAGAGACGTGTTGTGCATACCAAGGACCACACAGGAAGAGAGGTTGAAAGGGCACTGCTTGAAAAGGTAAAGGAAAACAGCAAAATAACAGTTTATGAAGATTACATGGCAGTTGATCTTATCACCAAATCAAAACTGATTAAGAGGGGAATTATATCAAGGGAGACCAGCGAATCCTGCTGGGGCGCCTATGTCCTTAATGCGGAGACCGGCGAGGTCATCACCTTCCAGTCACGGATAACGGTGCTTTCAACAGGCGGGGCAGGCAAGATATACCTCTACACAAGCAATCCTGATATTGCGACAGGAGACGGCGTGGCAATGGGTTACAGGGCAGGTGTAAAGGTGGCCGACATGGAGTTTGTACAGTTCCATCCTACATGTCTGTACCATCCCCTGGCAAAGAATTTCCTGATATCAGAGGCTTTAAGAGGGGAAGGCGGGATACTCCTGGACAGCAGGGGAAACCGCTTTATGGAAAAATACCATCCTCTCAAGGATCTTGCCTTCAGGGATATCGTGGCAAGGTCTATTTATCTGGAGCTTAAAAAGAGCGGAGATGAGTGCGTCTATCTGGATATAAGCCATAAGTCACCGGATTTTGTAAGAGAGAGATTTCCCAGCATCTATGAGAACTGCATGAAGTATCAGATTGATATTACCAAGCAGCCAATACCCGTTGTGCCTGCCGCCCATTACATGTGCGGAGGCCTGCTGACGGATGAAAGCGGGGCCACCAATATAAAAAATCTATACGCGATAGGTGAAGTGGCCTGCACGGGCCTTCATGGGGCCAATCGTCTTGCGAGCAATTCCCTGCTGGAGGCCCTTGTGTTCGCGAAAAGGGCTGCTGAAAGGGCTGAAAAGGAAATGATTGAAAACATGAAGGCCTCCCTGTCCAAGGCGCCTGTATGGGACGCGGGGAGCGCAACGGACAGCGAGGAGATGATAGTTGTGTCTCATAACTGGGATGAGATAAGACGCACCATGTGGAACTATGTGGGTATCGTAAGGACAAATAAGCGGCTGGCCAGGGCCAGGACGAGGATTGAAATTATTCAGGCGGAGATAAAGGAATATTACTGGGATTTTACTGTGACAAGAGACCTTCTTGAGCTGCGTAATATAGCGCTTATAGCCGAACTGGTCATAGCATGCGCCTCCATGAGGAAGGAGAGCCGGGGGCTGCATTATAACCTTGATTATCCTGACAGGGACGACGAGCACTGGAAAAGGGATACGGTAATATGGAAATAAGCTTAATCTTCCTTATCATGAAGTTCGAACCAGGTCTTAATTAATGTAAAAATCAATCCGGCGCCTATAATTGCAAGGGCAAGATACAGAAGCCCCATAAATATAAGGTATTCTATATTCCATTGCCATTCGAAGGATAAGGGAGTCATAGAGGTCTCCGAAATAAAGGTTCAAAGTTCACTTTACGCTGTTCAATTGATAGTGTGGTTCAGTTCCCTCTCTTTCGGGAACAGGGGCAGATACCTGTAGGATAAGGAAAATACAAGGAAGCCGTATCCTATTACCGCAAAGCCAATGCCCCACTCCTGCCATGTGGGGAGATAACTCCAGAATCTGTCAAAGGGCATTACCGGTATTGCAAGAGTTACTACAATGAACATAAAACGATTCAGGACTATTCCTGTGCAGTTCATGATAGACGCGAGTATCAGCCATTTTGTATTCTTTCTTATCCCAGGGGTCAGGAGCATTATTGCAGGTATGACCCCGAAGACGAATATCTCACAAACCAAAAGCCAAATTCCGTAAGGTCCCTCCCTGTAGAAGTCCATGAAAGTCTGGCCGGCCCTCGGTACGATCCCATAGATCCAGCCTATGGTGTCTGCAATCTTCAGGATGAGATAAGATCCCAGGAGCCAGCCTGAAATCCTGGCCAGCAGCTGTATGGCATTATCCGGCACAAGTTTCTTGCGGCTCAGGGCCTCGGTCAATTTTGTGCAGAGGATAGTGAAACAGGGACCTGCCGCTATGGCGGAGAGGATAAAGAGAAAAAATGTCCATGGCCAGATGAAAAAACCTTCTCTCGCCGCAAAAGGCCTTGCATACATCACTCCAAACATGCCGCCAAGGGACCCCTGATGAAAGAATGAGAGGAACGTCCCTGTGGCAGCGAAAAGGGCCATGATATGATGCAGGTTATGACCGAAGAGCTTGAGCTCTTTTATCTTCTGAAGGCCTCTGTTTTCCAGGATTATGGGAAGATACTCTATGGACAGTACAACCAGGTAGCATGTAATGCAGAAGGAGACCTCTACCAGCATGGAGTGGATGTTGGCATGCCAGAATATGAACCATCCCCTTATGGGCTGGCCTATGTCTATTCCCAGCATCCCCATTGCGCCAGAGTAACAGATAAAACCTATTATTACCGCGGCGTTGATGATGTTTTTAAGCTCTTTTCTGCCTATAATATAGGTAAGGAATCCGGTAAAGAACGCACCAGCGCCAAGGGCGATGACAGCCAGGTCAAAAACGATCCACAGGGCAAAGGCGAATATATTGCTCATGTTGGTCTGGTTGAGGCCCAGCACAAAACATAAAACTGCGGAGAGCCCTCCCCAGGCCAAAAGGCCGAGCCACGGCAGTGTCCATAAGAAAAATCTTCCTGCGGAACATCTTGTGGCGCCTTCCGGAATCAAAGCGGAATCCATGTTTACTCCTCTTTTCGAATAGGCTGAACTAACAAGCCTTATCAAATTGATAATATTTAAGTGTTGTTTCCCCGGCTCAAGGCACAGGGCGCATGGCGATGGGGAACTTCAAATTTGAGTTTTTTTAGCCTTGCGCCTTGTGCCCTGCGCCTTGAGCCATATTTTTATAATTTGACACCCTTAACCTGTTCCCCAGGTAGATAATTATCCGCCATCCGTCTAATCCATTCCTTGGATGATAGATAATATACCTTGGGCTTGGTGTTGAGCTTCTCAAGCAGCCTGAATGCATAGGGGCTTTTAATAAGCTCTGAGACCTTGTGCCCGGGATTATTGAGATCACCGAAGGTGATTGCCTGTACCGGACATGCCTCAGCGCAGGCTGTTATATATTCCCCCTCCTCTAACTCCCTGCGGCCCTGGGCATAGGCCGCGTCTTTTGCCCTCATCAGGCGGTGATGACAGAATGAGCACTTCTCCACAACTCCCCTCATACGCGGGGATACCTCAGGCGAAAGAGACCGCTCCAAGCCGTCCGGGAACGGTTTAAAATATGAATAGCCATCCCACCAGTTGAAGTATCTTGCATGGTAGGGGCATGCGGCCTGGCAGTACCTGCATCCGATGCAGCGGGTATATATCTGGCTCACGATGCCGGTGTTCTGGTCAAGCTTTGTGGCCGTGGAGACACATACAGAGACACAGGGCGAATGATGACCTCCATTGCCGTCTTCATCACATTGCATGCAGGGCCTGGGGAAAAAGCCTGTCTGTGTCTTTGGAAATTTCTCGCCGTTGTTAATCCTGTATAACTGCATCCACGCGATGCTGCGCTCCTTGTCCGACTCGTCCGCCCTGACAGTAACGTTGTTTTCAGAGGCGCAGGCGACCATGCATGTCCCGCATCCGGTGCACTTGTCCAGGTCGATCACCATGCCGTATTTATTTCCACTAGTCTTAATCTCTTTCATGTCCTGTCCTGCCTCTATGCCTTTATAACCCTTACAGGGGTATCCCACCAGACAGTCTGACCGCTGAGGGGATCTTTTCCGCCAAAAATAATTTCATTGGGATTTGAGCCTTTGCCCCGGAGAAAATCATCATAGGCGCTGTGTCCGAAGCCAAGTGGCATGAAAACAATGCCGGGCATTGCACCTTCAAAGATATTTACAAGGGCCTGTATCCTGCCCTGGGGAGACTCTATAAAAATCATGTCCCCATGTTTAATGCCTAACTGCTCAGCCGTATCAGGATTAATATCCACGAAGGATTGGTCCTTTTTAAGCTGGTCGTCAAGAAGGGTTTTGTTGAGGTAGGGGGGATTGGGGATCCACCCGCTTGAGAGGTTTATAAGCTCGTAGGGGTACATACGAAGGGGAAATGAGTCATCCGCTTTTAAGGATGCATCTTCAAAGTGCGGGATGCATATCTCGTCGCCGGACGCCTTTATGCCCAGCGCCCCGGTATCAATGCCATTAAGAGAAGAGGCAATCAGACTGCTGAAGAATTCGAATTTGCCGGATTGTGTTTTGAACGTCTTCTCAATATCACGGGATGTATACGGTTGTTGATACCATAGCCCGTTTTCCTTTATCTCCTCCCACATCCGGTCAAAATCGCTGTAAGAGGGCGAGACTATAGATCCTGATCTTTGCCATGGCGGAGAGGAGCCATCGTAGGATGTCAGCCCTGACTGAATTTCATATAGCCCTTCTACCCGTGCCTTTAAAACCTGCTCGTACTCCGTCCATGGGAAGGCATTTTCTGCAGGGCCACCGATCTTCTTTGCCAGCTCAATCACTGCATCCCCAGAATTTTTTGTGTCATAAAGGGGCTTAACAACCTGAGCTGAAAGCCCATATAAGTTATACTGCAGGCCGGCCGGAGATGCTATATCATCGATCTTTTCCAGGTAGTTGTGATCAGGGAGTATCAGGTCAGCCACCATGGATGTTTCATCACGATAGGGAGAAAAACTTGCTATAAAGGGGATCTTGTCCAGAGCCTTTCGGAAATCACCGGCGTCAGGAATGGTGAATAGAGGATTGGCGGAAAAGACGAGCAAGGTGTCTACGGGCGATTCATTCTCTTTCAGGACGGATTCAGCAAGGTTGTTGAAAAGACTCTGGCTGAAGGGGAAGAAACTGCTGCCGGCCCTGTCAATGCGTCCTTTATCAAGGGCTGTCTTTGCAGATATATCCGGTTCAAGGACTGGAAGTCCGGCGACGGAAAGAGGTTCATTTATGAATATGCCCCCTTTCCTGTTTATGCCGCCGACCAGGGCATTAAGGGCCAGTACGGCCGTGGATTCATATAGGCTGCCGTATAAGGCTCCTTTTCCCCGCCCGCAGACTGCAAGGGGCGCTGATGCATTAGCGAAATCCCTTGCCAGTATCCGGATATCGCCGGCATCCAGACCTGTAATTTCCTCAACCTTTTCAGGTGGGTATTTTTCAAGGACAAGGGTTTTGAATCCCTTATGGTCAACACCGTCAGCGGATTTGAAATCATCAAAGCCGAAGGAGTATTTTTCCACAAAATCCGAGTTGTAAAGGTTATCTTTGATGATGACATGGGCAATCCCCAGCGCCAGGGCTGCCTCTGTGCCGGGTTTTACCGGGACCCAGCTGTCCGCTCTGGATGCAGTGTTGGATGCCCTTGGCTCGACCTGCACTATATGCACGCTGTCTCTCAGATCGCCGGATTTCCACAAGCCCCATGCGTTAAGCACCCGGCCCGGGGAGCCCCATCCTTCAAGAAGGCCGCTGCCGAAGCTCAAGATGTAATCGGCATTTTCCAGGTCATAGCCTACGTTACCCCGGGTCCCTGTAAGGATATAGGCAGCTGTCTCGCAGGTATCCTGGGATGTCTGCATCCTCATATAATTGGGGCTGCCAAGTGTCTTGAGAAATCTCTCTATAATAACCGGCATTGTTGAACCGCTGTGGTTTCCGTCTATTGCAGCAAGCGTCCCGATGTTTCCTTTGTCTCTCAGACCGGAAATCCTTTCAGCGAGAGTATCAAGGGCTTCATCCCAGGTTATGGTCTGGAATGCCCCGGTTCCCCTTGCGCCGACCCTTTTCATGGGGCTTGTAAAGCGTATCTTCTCGTTGTAAAGCAGCTGCAGACCGCCCATGCCCAGAGGGCATATGCCTCCGGGATTGACAGGAAAGTCGGTGCGGCCTTCGATCTTAACTGCCCTGTCATCAACCTTCCTGACCTTAATGCCGCAGCCCCCGGGGCATAGCGTGCACACTGATTTTGCATAGGAAAATTCACCTGTCGCCGGAACGGGGACCCATGGCAGGTTCTGGGTCCATATGGCAATATCATCAGTGAGTTTCCACGGCAGAGGGGAAAGTGCCGTTCCGATCGCACCGCCGACCGCGAGCATGATGAAATTTCTTCTGTTTATCCCCAGACGTTCGGTAATCTTTTTATCTTTTGGATCCATATCATTGTTCCGTTATTTGTGATACTGGAGTTTACTTATGACAGACAAAACAATCGTTGTTCTCTTCATGACTGTTTTTTGTGTGACATTCCGCGCAATCATCCATCTTCATCCGATCCCAGGTGTTTGTCTTGTAACCTATTATATTCTCGCCCCATATATTGATGCTGTAACCTGAGATGCGATTTTTCTTGTAGGCCGGGAGGCTGTCCATGGCGCCATGATCTCCATGACAGGTTTTGCACTCGATCTCACCATTTTTAACATGGGGGATATGGGAAAAATAGACACAGTCAGGCTGTGTATAATATTTATGCCATGGTATCTCTTCCTGGCCTGCGAGATATTCTTCTATAAACCTTTTTTCTTCAGGGCTTTCCCCAAGGGGTGATTCGGGGTCATCATGACATTCCATGCATTTTGAGAGGGCCGGTATGCCTGTGAATGAACCGTCATCTCTAAAGCCGTGACAATAGGCGCATCTTTCAGCCTCTGTTTCGCCGTCCACAATGTCAGGATTTGTGTGTATGGCATGGCTGAACCCTACAGGCTGCACGTCGTTTGAATAAAGCGCTATGGGAAAAAAGACCCAGCCGATTACAAGGGCTGCGGCGAGGCCGGCTGTAAAATATACAAGCCCGCTACTCAGGGGAGCTGCATTCAGTTTTATTAGATATGAAATCAATTCGTGAAAAAGATGCTTTACGGAGCCAGCCGGTTCGGTTGAATTATCAGGGGAATGATCTTCATTTTCCATCGGGAAACCCTCTTTAAATTTTAATTTAAAGACGCTTGGAGAAGACAAGTGGAGCACTGAATATTTAGCCGGTTGTAATTCTATTGTCAAGGTAAAAGCCGATCCCGGCATCCTCGATTATGGATAGAAAATAGCATTATATTAATATGGGAAATTCTGCTAAAGCGCCGAGATGAAGGAGCCTCTTTATCAGGGAGCACAGGGGCAGGCCCACAACATTACTGTATGATCCCCTGATCCCTTCGACCATAAAGGATCCTGTCCCCTGTATGGCGTAGCCTCCGGCTTTTCCAAAGGGCTCACCCGATGAGATATAGGCGTCTATTTCTTTCCCGGAAAGGGCCTTTATGGCTACAACAGTCCTTTCATGATCAGTACAGGCTGTTTCCCCGGAAGGATTAAGGATGGAGTAACCTGTTATCACATCATGTTCTTTTCCGTTGAGGATCTTCAACATGAAGCGGGCATCTTCATCATTCAACGGCTTGCCAAGGATATCATTGCCTGAGACCACTATAGTGTCTGCGCCCAGGATCCACTGTCTTTGAGCCTTCTTATATACAGCGGCCGCTTTTTTTTCAGCCAGGGTCCTTGCGATATCAGAAGCCAGGCCGTCAGTTGATTTTTCATCTATATCACTCGGTATAGAAATGAAGGGTATGGCAACCTGTTCCAGAAGGCTTT
>JBFYXR010000509.1:0-4275 GCA_041310455.1 Desulfobacteraceae bacterium
GAAGACTGGCGGAAATCTGTCGATGAACGGGTAAAGGACCTGGCATCAAAGATGACTATCGAGCAGATAGCCGGACTCATGCTCTATAGCTCTCACCAGTCCGTGCCCATGACAGGCGCTGGCCCCATCGCAGTGACATACTCTTATAATGGAAAGGCCTATGCAGAAAGCGGGGCAAAGGCCTCCGAGCTGACCGATCAACAGATCAAATTCCTGAATGAGGACAACCTCCGTCATGTGCTGGTAACCTCGGTCGAGAGCCCTGAAATTGCTGCCTGGTGGAACAACAACATGCAGGTCCTGGTTGAAGGTCTCGAATTGGGCATCCCGGTAAACATCAGTTCCGATCCCCGTCACGGCACCTCCGCCAGTGCTGAATATAATGCAGGCGCGGGAGGAACGATATCCATGTGGCCCGGCTCCCTGGGCATGGCTGCAACATTTGATCCTGCAATAGTGAAAAAGTTCGGCAATATTGCATCACGGGAATACAGGGCTTTGGGTATTTCCACTGCACTGTCACCCCAGATCGATCTCGCAACGGAACCCCGCTGGGGGAGGGTCAGCGGGACATTCGGCGAGGACCCGAAACTTGCGACGGATATGGCAAGGGCGTACGTGGACGGTTTCCAGACTTCTGCAGGGGAAAAGGAAATCGCGGATGGATGGGGCTACACAAGCGTAAATGCAATGGTAAAACACTGGCCGAGCGGGGGTCCTGAAGAAGGCGGCAGGGACGCCCATTTCGGCTACGGAAAATACGCGGTCTATCCCGGCAATGACCTGGCCGACCAGCTTAAACCCTTTACAGAAGGGGCCTTTAGGCTGGAAGGGAAGACGCGCTGCGCATCCGCCGTCATGCCCTACTACACGATCTCATACAACATAGACAAGAAGAACAATGAAAATGTGGGAAACAGCTACAGTTCCTACATTATTACCGACCTCCTCCGGGGAACCTACGGGTATGACGGTGTGGTCTGCACTGATTGGGGGATTACTATGGATGTCGCAGGCGTGGATTCCTTTGGTGGAAAGCCCTGGGGGGTTGAAACCCTTTCTGTGGCTGACCGCCACTACAAGGTAATCATGGCAGGTGTGGATCAGTTCGGAGGCAACAATGATGCAGGACCTGTTATAGCGGCCTATAAAAAAGGCGTCGCCGAACACGGCGAGGCATTCATGAGGACGCGATTCGAACAGTCGGCAGTCAGATTGCTGAAGAATATCTTCAGGGTTGGTCTCTTTGAAAATCCCTATCTTGATACTGAACTCAGCAAAAACACTGTCGGCAAACCGGAGTTCATGGCAGCCGGATATGATGCCCAGCTCAAGTCCGTCGTCATGTTAAAAAATCACGGCCACGTCCTTCCAATCAAAAAGAAGACCAAGGTATTTGTCCCGAAAAGATTTCAACCTGCAAGAAAAGGCAATTTCCCCTTTGCCGATGTGGAGGAGAAATTGGATTATCCGGTTAGTCTGGATCTTCTGAAAAATTATTTTGCGTTTACGGACAATCCTGATGAGGCGGACTGCGCCATAGCCTTTATAAGCGGCCCCAGTTCTGGAAACGGTTACAGCGCTAATGACGTGAAGGCCGGAGGAAACGGTTATGTTCCCATAAGCCTGCAGTATGCTGAGTATAAGGCTGAATACGCCCGCGACCCCAGCATTGCCGGAGGCGACCCTTCCGAAAATTCAGCCAATCGCACCTATAAAGGGAAAAGTATTACAACGATCAACAAGACGGACCTTGACCTGGTCCTTAATACCAAAAAGCTTATGAAGGGCAAACCCGTTATACTCTCGGTCACATTATCAAACCCGATGGTATTTGCAGAGTTTGAAAATGCCGCAGATTCGATTGTTGTAAACTTCAATGTACAGGACCAGGCAATCCTGGATATCCTTTCAGGCAAGATGGAACCGTCGGGCCTCCTGCCCATGCAGATGCCTGCGGACATGAAGACCGTTGAGGAACAGTTCGAAGATGTCCCGCACGATATGAAATGCCATGTTGACTCTGAAAGCAATACCTATGATTTCGGCTTCGGGATGAACTGGTCAGGTGTTATTAATGATGCAAGAACAGCTAAGTACAAGAAAACTGATAAGTAGGATAAACTACTTTCCGTGAGTTGGACAATATAGCAGGAGGTATATGAAATGAAGAAAACAACTATTCTGACTTGTTTGACAGCCTTCGCTTTAATATCAACACAATGTACCAAGTCCAAAAGCACATTTACCCAGCCGGTCCTCGGCACAAAGAAAGTTCAGATTATCAAGGAGGGAAAATACAAGTTTAAGGATCTTAACAAGAACAACAAGCTTGACCCCTATGAGGACTGGAGGCTTTTGGAAAGCGAGCGTATAGATAACCTTGTGAGCCTGATGACCATGGAGGAAAAGATAGGCCTGATGTTTCATCCAAATATCGCGGTCACAGAGGACGGCAAGATCAGGTATGACCTGACAGATGATGAAAAAAAGGCTCTTGAAAAGTCTGCCGAATCCTATGCAGGGCCTATCGGCCCCGGCGGCCAGAATCAGCAGGGAAGAGGCGGCCCGGCCGGCTGGGGAGCTATGCTGCCCGGTCAAACGCGCCAGACTGCGACAGCCAAAAGCTACATCCTGGATAAGAACTTCAGGAGCATATTGAACAACGGGATTGCCGCACCGGCGGTCTTTGCCAAGTGGTCAAACGGCATGCAGGAGATAGCCGAAGGTTCAAGACTCGGCATACCTATCATGTTCAGCACTGATCCCCGTCATGGGGCTACACTCGGGGCGCATGTAACCGGGGAGCAGTATTTCTCACAATGGCCAAGCAAGGAAGGCCAATTCGGTATAGCCGCGTCGCGCGATCTTAATCTTGTAAAGGATTTCGGAAGAACCGTTGCAGAAGAATACAGGGCCGTAGGTCTGCACATGATTCTTGGACCGCAGATAGATGTAACTACCGATCCCCGCTGGATGCGGGATGCCGGATGTTTTTCAGAAGACGCTGATCTTACCGCAAACATGGCAGGTGCCTTCATTGACGGCGCACAGGGCGAATCAGTCGGACCCGGGAAGATCCTGGTCCATTTGAAGCACTGGCCCGGCTCAGGCCCCCATAAGGGCGGCCAGGGCCAGCAGCTTGTTTATCCCGGCAATAATTTCGAATACCACCTGAAGCCCTGGGCAACAGGATTTTCAAAGGGCGTTATAGCCGTTATGGGTTATTACAGCGGCACCCCTTTCGATAACGGTCTTGGCGTAAACTACTCAAAATATATATCGACTGATGTCCTTCGCGGCCAGATGAACTTCCAGGGAGTTGTGTGCACTGACTGGGGCGTGATCGCCGGCACGGGCCCGTTGCGGGAAGATCTCAAGGACCTGCCGATAAAAGACCGCTATAAGATGTCCATAGACGCAGGGGTCGACCAGTTCGGCGGAGAGACCGATACGGACCTGGTTACGGAGCTTGTAAAAGAAGGAAAGATCAACGAGGACCGCATTAACCTTGCTGCTAAAAGAATACTGAGATGGCACTTCAGCCTGGGGCTTTTTGAAGATCCCTATGTTGACGAAAAGGCGGCGGGAAGTATTGTAAGGAGCGAAAAGAACCGGAAGGCAGGCTATGATGCACAGCTCAAATCAATCATCATGCTTAAGAACGACGGAACCCTCCCGTTCAAGGAAACTGCAGCGAAACCCAAACTGTACATTTCAGGAATCGATAAAGACATCGCTTTAAAATATGCGGATATCGTTGATGATCCCAAAAACGCCGATTATGCAATCCTAAGGGTCGGCACTGAGAAACCCGGGCAGCAGCCCTTTGGCGGAAACAGCTCCGAAGGAGGGGAGGTAAATATTGATTTTCCACAGGACACTTTAAAGATGATCAAGGGAATAAAAGATACCGGCATAAAAACAATAGTTGCCATGAACCTGGCAGGGTCCCTTGTGGTCCTTCCAAAAGAACTGATGGAGATCTCCAATGCAGATTTTATGATCTTCGATGTCCTTGACAACGCCCTTCTGGATGTAATATTCGGAAAACACAACCCTTCAGGGAAACTGCCCTTTGACATACCATCTTCAATGGAGGCAGTAAGGGACCAGCAGGAGGATGTGCCTTTCGACACTAAAGATCCGATATTCAAATATGGATTCGGATTGTCTTATAAATAAAGGCGCCAGGCACAAGGCTCATGGCACAAGGCAATGGTATCATCCCTTGTTATTTTCCTCCCCTCTTAGGGGAGGATTAAGGTGGGGTCT
>JBFYXR010000510.1:0-5040 GCA_041310455.1 Desulfobacteraceae bacterium
CGAAACTGCAATACCCCGCCTGCTCCGGAAACCGGACCGGTCTTTTTTTCTCTTCGGTCCCAGGGGAACAGGCAAGAGCACATGGCTGAATCAAGTTATGCCGGATGCCTTCCGCCTGGATTTTCTTGATGCATCTCTCTTTCTTGAACTTTCCCGCGACCCCCATCTTCTCGAAGCAATAATAGGAAACCGGCCAAAAGGCACATGGATCATACTGGATGAAATTCAAAAAATACCTACTCTCCTGGACGAGGTCCATCGCCTTATGGAGTCAAAGCGATGGCGTTTTGCCCTGTGCGGATCTTCGGCCCGTAAACTGCGACGTGGAGGGGCCAACCTCCTTGCAGGGCGGGCGATAACCCTTTCAATGGAAGGATTCTCCTCTGCGGAGCTGGCCGGGGACTTTGACCTTTATAAGGCATTGAACTGGGGGCTCCTGCCCATGGTTCACAATGAGCCTGATTATGCCTCCGAAATATTGAGGGCCTATGTAAATACCTACCTTAAAGAAGAATTGCAGGCTGAAGGTCTGATCCGCAATGTCCCCCCGTTTTTACGGTTCATGGCAGTGGCAGGGCAGATAAACGGGCAGGCGTTTAACAGCCAGAACATTTCACGTGAAGCAGCAGTCGCACGCAGCACCGTGGATACATATTTTGCCATCCTTGCGGACACCCTTGTCGGTCACATCCTCCCTGCCTGGCGACCGGGCCTCAAGGTAAGGGAGATTGCACAGCCGAAATTTTACTGGTTTGATCCGGGTGTGGCAAGGGCCGCGGCAGGCCTGCTGGCTGATAAGGTTGACCGGTTCTGGCAGGGGAAAGCGCTGGAGACCCTCATTTTCCATGAACTGCGCGTATATAACGAGATCAGCGGCAAGCACCGCGGGATTGCTTATTACAGGACCCCGGCCGGAGTGGAAATAGATTTTATTATAGAAACCTCCAAAGGGCAGCGAAACAGGCCTTCGCAGGTGGTGGCTATCGAAATCAAACTGGCTGAAAAGTGGGACCGTGTGTGGGACAAACCAATGAGAAGCCTTGCCGAAAATTCCGGCATCAGGGTTGATCACATGATAGGGGTCTATTGTGGAACACGAAGTTATCTTTTTGACGGAGTTCATGTTATGCCGGTTGCTGATTTTATTAAGGCACTCTTTTCAGGGGAAATCTTTTAGCAGACAGGGACTGTTAACTTAATACGAAAAGTAACGGGGTCGGACACTGACATTTACATAACAGGACGCGCAATTACAGGGAAGGACAAAAAGCAATTGACGGGGTTATGAAGATGACTGGAGAGATAAAAGTCAAAACGGGATCACGCGTGGAGATGCTGGACATCACGCCGCTTGTGCAGAGGGAGGTGGCGCGGAATGGCGTTTCAGGGGGAATCTGCGTCGTCTATGTGCCTCACACGACCGCGGGGATTACTATCAACGAGGGGGCTGATCCTGACGTCTGCACGGATATTGTCACCACACTGAATGAACTCGTTCCTCCCCATGCCGGTTACCGGCACATGGAAGGAAATGCAGACAGCCATGTCAAGGCCTCTCTCATGGGAAGTTCGGTCAGCGTAATCATTGACCAGGGAAATCTGGTCCTGGGCACCTGGCAGAAGATCTTTTTCTGTGAATTTGACGGGCCGAGGACAAGGAAGGTCCTGGTTAAAATTATCTCATAAACCGGCAAAGCAAAGCAGACTTTGCTGCTAATATATATAAAGAACAGCTGCTGCTCAACATTAATCCAAGGAGTGAAAAATGATCAGGACAATATCTAAAGGGATAATTTTTTCAGTGTTATTTGTAATGGCGCCTTTAACGGGGCGGGCTGCTGATCAGCCTCCGGCTGGCGTAGTGCCCGGGCAGATGCCGGCAGTCCAGATGATGGAGGTCCCCAGCAGCATCCAGCTGGACCGGGACATCGTGTTTGCAACCATGGACGGTCATGAGCTGAAGCTGGATATCGCCTGCCCAAAGGCCGGTAACGGGAAGCTCCCGGCCGTCATTTATATCCATGGGGGCGGCTGGGTTCTGGGTGACAAGAGTCCCAATGAGGCCATAACCTATGCCAAAAACGGTTTTGTCGGGATAGCGATACAGTATCGTTTGAGCACCGTGGCCAGGTTCCCGGCGGCAGTTCATGACTGCAAGAGCGCCATACGCTGGGTCCGGGCCAATGCCAAAAAATACGGGATCGACCCTGATAAGATCGGTGTTATAGGAGAATCGGCAGGCGGGCATCTTGTAGCCCTGATGGGGACCTCAGGCGGAGAGCCCTCCCTGGAAGGTGATGGGCCCTATAAGGAATATTCGAGCAGGGTCCAGGCTGTGGTGGACAATTTTGGACCGATCGACCTCCTGACACTAAAAGATACCCCATCGCCGATGGACCCTGATCCCACAGTCGGACCGATCGCCGGATGGCTGGGCAAGCCCGCCAGGGAGGTGCCTGAGCTTGTCAAGAAGGCCAACCCTATTACCTATATCGATCCAAATGATCCTCCCGTATTGCTCGTGCACGGCGAGAAAGACGACCTGGTGCCGATCCGGCAGTCGGAGCTTTTTTATGACGCGCTTACCATGGCCGGTGTAAAGGCTGAACTCGTGCGCGTAAAAAATGCGGGTCACGGATTTCAATCTGTTCAGGGCGCTGCAATAAGCCCCGGCGCGGATGAAATCACAAACATGCAGATGGCCTGGTTTAAAGAGGTGTTCGGAGTAAAATGAAGGAAATCAGCAAAGAAAGCCTTAATGCTGCCATCAGGGACTTGAATAATACGTTCTACCTGGCCCCATATGATGGTTTTCAAGTTGCATGGGGTGCGATATTAAAATTGGCCGGCCTTATCCCGCAAAATAAAGAGCTTGACCGGATGGTTACACTTTTGAAAATTATTCCCGAAGAAAAGGTAAGGGATATACTGTCTGATTCAGCAGTTGATGAGTTATTGAATGTCCGGCCACGACTTGAGACATTATTAGCAAATCAGCATAAAAGCATTAATGATGCCACCTCTCATGAAATGACGGAATTTATCAGGCTGCGCACTATCGATCCGGGAGCCGCCTTAGTCATTCTGACAGGTATTCTTAAGAGAATCCGTGATCACAGGGTGCATGGTTTTGAGACAAAAGAAGGATCGCAGGATGAGGTGATCTTCCGCGCTTCGCTCAGATTATTATATAAACTGGGCGGATTCGCCGCGGAATGTCTTGGCGCCGGTTAATAATACAAAATAAAGGAAGGAGGATTTATGAACATTATGCAGTATATAACCATTGAAGAGGTTCAGAGAGTCTGCTCGGAGCTGGGCATCAGGGACTGGTCCTCCATTTCAGAGGCAAGAGTGCCTATGGGAGAGGCTGAAAAGATCCTTGCCCGCGTCAATGTAAAGGCAATGCCGATTTCCCCTGACGTATTCCGTCAGGGGCTTGAGGTGGAACTTGAACACGGCACCAGGTTCCAGGACGCCAATGTAACAAATAACCATCCATTACTTACCGGGATGATAGTCCTGGCCCATCTTAAGGAATCCATGGAATACTACGAGCGGCTGGAGGTTGCCGAGGTTGAAGGAGACCTTTTAAAGGCCATCAGCGGCGGCGACCCGGATAAGATCCGTAAAAAGTACCGGCAACTTATTGATGCAAGACGGGCGCTTGTGGAGGCAGAGATAAAACAGATTGCATAGAGGCACCTAGGAAAAATCAGGGGTCATGGGATGACATTGACATGAATCTATGGCAGGGTATGTTCCGATGAGAAGAATATTGTTTTTACTCGTATGTATCTTTTTGATGACTGCCGCCATTGCCGGCGCGGATGTCTCCGACAAAGATGCCCTATTGATTCAGGCGGCAAAAGACGGCGACCTTGCGGAGGTTAATGCCGCACTAACCGGCGGCGCTGATGTGAATGCAAAGGGGGCCGATGGCGCCACCGCCCTCTGGATGGCATCCCAGCTGGGTCACACCGATGTCGTTAAAACACTTCTTTCAAACGGCGCCGAGGTAGATGCAAGGACGACCTCCGACGGCATAACGGCCCTTTATGCGGCCTCCCAGAACGGTCATTCGGATATTGTCGCACTCCTTATTGAAGGGGGTGCTGATGTGAATCCTCAAAAGGCTGCAAACGGCATCACAGCCCTCTGGGTGGCGGTCAGGAACGGCTATGCGGATGTCGTCAGACTCCTTCTCGAAAGGGGCGCCGACGTGAATGCAAAGGACAGCATATATGGTGTAACCGCCCTGTATATGGCGGCCCAGAACGGCCATACGGATGCCCTCAGTCTCCTCCTTGAAAAGGGCGCTGACGTTAATGCGAGGGAAACGGACGGCACCACCGCCCTCTGGATAGCATCGCAGCAAGGCCATGCAGAGGTTGTCAGGCTCCTTCTCGAAAAGGGCGCCGAGGTCAATGTCAGGGGGATGATCAGCAATGTAGAACTGTCGGCCTTGAATGCAGCAAAAATTATGGGGCAGACAGAGATCGTGAGGATGCTTGAGAACGCCGGCGCCGCGGAATGAGCCTGTCCGCAAAAAACCTCGTCAAATACCGACATTGATCCAAAAGACATGGCTGGTCAGGCCGTGATCCGGATTGTGTCGGAGACCCATATGGAAATATGAAGCTCAAGTCAGGGGCACGGGAGTGAAATTCAGATCAACATTACAACCACAAGGGAGGGGGCAGGTTATGGTAAGGGAAAAGACGATAGGATTTGACAGGATTATGGATGGTGTAAAAGGCAGCGGATACGGAATCATGGCGGTTCTAACGGCCGCCCTTATATGGATGGCAGGGCCGGCGGCATCCGTCTTCGGGCAGCAGGCCGGCCAGGAGGGCGCGTCGGAGGGCGGGCTGGCCGCCTGGACCTCCACCGCGGATATCAAGTTTACTGCGGCCGTATATATCAGCGACGGCGACCACCTGCCGGATAAATCCACCTCCACGGCCGTGTCCGGTGGGACAGTGGGAGACAATTCGGCATCGGGCATCAGCATCACTTCAAAGGCGGAAAGCTTTAACG
>JBFYXR010000511.1:0-2389 GCA_041310455.1 Desulfobacteraceae bacterium
CACGGGCATCAGGAACTTGCCGTTTTCATCCGTCAGCACTATTAAAAACCTGAAGCCAAGTTTTGGGAAAACCTTCTCCACGATGATATCGAGCGCAGGCGCTTGTTTGTCGGAAGTGGTTGTAGTATTGGCCTGGGTACTTGTACTTGATAAACTGGAATTACCTGTGTTGCAGGCCAAGCCGGAGATTAACAACGCCAATATCGATATCGCTGCCAGCATGAAAAATATCTTGTACATTGTGTCTCTCCTCCTCTGTATCAGCAGATTTCTGTGGTTATTATATTCCCAAATTTTCGCATTTCAACTGCTTTGAAATAAGAAAACAGTAATCGCCACCTCAGCGTGTCAACATCCCGATCGCCTGCAGGATAAATACCACCCCAACCACACCCAGGGCTATGCCGCTTATTCTTCTTATCCGGGCTTCGCCCAATTTTTGCCTTAGCATGGCGGCTGCTCCTCCGCTGGCAGCGCCTATTGACAAAATAGGGAGCGAGGTGGTCATCCAGAACACGGTTAGAAACAACCCCATCTGTAACAGGGTATCCAGCGTCAGTACATAAGCGAGGGCAGCCAGAAGGGGTGGGCACGGTCTGAAACCGGTCAGTAATCCCATGAAGAACGGGGGATTGGCGCCAGATGCCGTATTGCAGAACAATCGGCCAAACCCGGAAGACCAATTAATAATCCGAAGAGTCACCAGCGCACTGGTGAGCGCTATTAAGCCGGTAATCAATGTCGCAAGGGCTTCGGTGAGGTTGTTGTCCGGCAGGAAAGATTTCACCAGAGCCATCACCACTAAAAGACAGGAATATGAAACGAGCCTGCCGAAAGAAAACAGCGTGGCCGAAAGTAAGCCCCTCTTCCAATTCGGTTCCGGTATTGAACCGGAATAGGGTACCACCAGAGGCACGCAAAAAGCCATACAGGAAAACCCTGTGCCAAAGCCCATTACCAGCGCAGCGGAAATCAACTCAAGCATGGATTCAGCACGAATGTATCATAAAACCTTGCCGAGCAAAATATAGATGAACCAGATATACCATGCGATGACGGCGATAACGCATAACGAGATAAAAAGCGTGCGGACTTTCAAGGATGTCCCCATAAAATAGACATCAATTGCGTCTTCGGGACAAGCCTCAATGCATCGGCCGCATCTCAAACAGTCCTCGTTAGGCTTACCGGTGGTATCGACAGCCTTGGGTTCCAGGGCATAGATACGGCACTCGTAAACGCAATCCATACACCGGTCGCATTTTTGGCGGTCTATCCTGACCCGGAAGAGGCTGATTTTATCAAATAGGGCTAGCAAGGCTCCGAGAGGGCAGATTTGACACCACCATCTCTTTTTGGACATAAAGGGCAAGATGATGGCAAAAACAACCATCAATGCAATCACTATCCAGAAGACAGGCATGGAGGTCAACCAGAGAGCCGGGCATAGTACGCAAACCACCGGGAAAACCAGGAAAATAGCCAGCAGCATGCAGGCTAACAGGACGCCGTATTTTACGTCCTTAACCCAATCCTTGAGCCCCATATAACTCTGCCCGCACCCGATATCAATCTTTCTCATCAAAAAGCCCAGCTGCCATCTTTCTTTTTTACCGGTAACCATCGCTTCAGGCAAGCCGCCGAATGGACATATCCAGCCGCAAAAACTCCGGCCGAACACCAATATTGTGACGCCGAAAGGTATCATAGCCAGCCAGAAGGCGTTATTTGTAGATGGAAAGGATACGATCCACGATCCGGTGGATGGGAAAAAATAAGCAGCACGCCCCAAAAAAACCTGGGAGACGGTAAGCGTACAGGGGAAGATAGTGCTGCGAGCGGATTCTCCGGCGCGGTAATAGTCTATGGTATGCCGGGTAACCCAGTCCATAAAAGCAACGGCGGTATTATCCACGAAGATAACCGTCAGGATGGTCCCCAGGAACACCACGAATAAGCCGATGAACAGGATGCGCTGAAGCTGCTCTTTACGCCTGGCCCGCAGTATGAGAAAGGTGAACCCTCCGCTTAATGTGGCCATAATAAGCCCGAACCAAATGAAGGGTTGGGAATACCACCAGAAGGCAAAACCCGCCACTAAAAGCGCCAGCCAATATTTACTCGTTTTAGATAGAATTGAGTATTTCATATCTGTCTCCGCGGTTTTAGATACCGATGGTCTGAATCAAGGCATCTATCTGATAATCTATTTTATCTATATTTTCCTGCGGGAAGGTGGTTTCAACTGACAGCACGGGTATGCCGAGTTCCTGCTGCACTAGTCTCCTTACCAATTTTTCAGTACCCGGTGTGCGACGCGACCCCACCACGTTGCTGATGATGACGGCCTGCGCCTTTTGTTCCCTTATGAATGCCAATTCCGCTTTGA
>JBFYXR010000512.1:0-5931 GCA_041310455.1 Desulfobacteraceae bacterium
CAAGAAGATAAACATTTTTATTAAAATCGGATTGGGAGAAGATAAGCTCTCCATTCACATATATTTCAGCGCTGCTTATGGCATCTTCGATCCTGTGGTCACCAATTTGGTTTCCGTTTAGAATAATGAGCTTGCCGGTTGGCA
This sequence comes from Desulfobacteraceae bacterium, assembly GCA_041310455.1. Classification (GTDB taxonomy): domain Bacteria; phylum Desulfobacterota; class DSM-4660; order Desulfatiglandales; family HGW-15; genus JAFGIC01. Next base: position 145 of record JBFYXR010000512.1, read on the forward strand.
TTAAGTTTGTAAAAAACCCCGTGAAGCTTCCCATGTAGACATTCGGGGCTCCTGTGGTACGCAGGAACTGTTGAGGACCGAATATTGTCACCTCAGCGGCATGAAGTGTTGAAAAGGTGGTTAAAAAGATAAACAGGAAAAATAAAATCCGGAAAGCCTTTTTTAATGTCATCAGCATGGTTCCACTCCTTGAGTTACAATGTCTTTATTTTACTTGAAGCATATTTCAGGTGCTAAGATTGTTTAGAATTGACCTATATAGAATCGAAAGATTTCAAATTCAGAAATTTTAAAAGTAGAAGATCAGCAAGGTTTAAGCCAAATAACAGATTTAGACGGCAATTTACATGGAAGAAAAATTTCCGGAGAGAATAAGCTTTTATGTCAATAAGTTAATTAAAAATTAAATTAAGTTTACTTTATTTATTATTCTTTCATGACGAAGTTTTTTGGCAGATCGTTTAGTTATTGCACATAAAAATGTGCATATATGAACAATATTTTGTGCACCGAGATTTACAACATGGCGCTTTATCAATGATAAGTGAAAATTTAAAAATATCCTTAAAGGAAGGGCCATGATTGATCCCCTGATGTCCATAAACAGAACTCATCCATCATGGCCCCTTGATCTTGGCAGGACTCAAGACCCTATACTAGGTCTTTTTTCTCCTTGAATTGAGGAAGTAATTATTATAGCAGAAATATGTTATTCTTCTTGCACTTTTCGATTATGGCAGGCGGCCATATGCATGCCTGAACCTCGCCTATATGGGCCTTTTGGAGGAAGAACATGCATATCCTGGACTGTCCGATCCCTCCGCCGATGGAAAGGGGAAGCTCGTTATTGATCAGCCGTTTGTGAAACATCAATTTTTTCCTTTCAGTAGCGCCTGTGATTTTAAGCTGATCCAGCAATGATTTCTTATCCACCCGAATTCCCATGGATGAAACCTCAAAAACGCTTCCCAGTAAGGGATTCCAAAGGATAATATCCCCGTTCAGACCCCTGTATCCCTTTGATGTAGGTGTAGTCCAGTCATCATAGTCCGGAGCCCTCCCGTCATGGGGCTTGCCGTCGGCAAGAACGCCTCCAATACCGGTTACAAATATGGCCCCATATTTCCTGGCGGCCTCTGTTTCACGTTGTCTGGGGTCCAGTCCCGGGTACATCTTCAGCAACTCTTCCGAATGGAAGAATGTAATGTCGTGGGGCAAGGTCGGGCGCAAAACAGTGTAGTATTCATTCACTGTATATTCGGTTCGTTTCAGGACCTCATATATCTTTCGCACGATATATTTTAGAAACTCCAGATTTCTGTCTTTCCGATCGATCACACGCTCCCAATCCCACTGATCAACATAAAGAGAATGGATATTGCTGAATTCCTCATCCGGCCGGATGACGTTCATATCCGTGTAGATCCCGTATCCCTTTGGAATGCCATAATCAGCCAGGGCCATTCGCTTCCATTTTGCCAGCGAATTGACCACCTCTGCCACAGCATTATCCATATCTTTTATTGGAAAGTTTACCTTGTGTTCTATACCGTTGAGGTCATCATTGATCCCAGTTCCCTTAAGGACCATCAATGGCGCGGTTACCCTCTTAAGATTAAGCTCGGCTGAAAGCTGTTGCTGAAAAGTGTCTTTTACCAGTTTAATGGCCTTTTCCGTCTGGTTAAGGTCAAGCAGGCTTTTGTATTTTTTTGGTATAATTAGTTTTTTACTCATAGGGCATTCCTCTGATTTTCAGATTTTGAAAAAGTTTATAGCCCATAGCATTGATATAATCAAGATAGTCTTTTTATGCACGTCATGAAGGCATCCGACACATGAAGCAACAATTTGCAACTTGTTGAGGTTCAATTAAATGCTTGACAACCGGTGCATTTATAATAAAATTGGGATAACACAATGGCGTGTAAAAATTGAATGACGACAAAGGCGTCGAGTTACCCCGGGAGAAAGACGCCTTTTAATTTATGGAAAAGACTTTATATAATATGGTATTTTTATGAAATGGAAAGAACGGATATATAGCGGTGATCTGACGCCTTCACACTCAGGCAGGAGTGTTCTGGTTATGGGGTGGGTTGACGCCATACGGGATCATGGCAACATCCTCTTTATACACCTCAGGGATGTGCGAGGGATCATACAGGTGGTTTTTTCATCTGAGTCCGGCAGGGATGTCTATGAAAAGGCCGCCTCCCTTAAAGAGGAATATGTAATCGAGGTCTCGGGAAAGATAGCGCTCAGGGCAAAAGGGACGGAAAACCCCAACCTTTCAACCGGCAGCATCGAACTGCTGGCATCGGATTTGACGGTATTTTCCAGATCAAAACCCATACCTTTTCAGGTCAGTGAAAAGGCCATGGTCTTCGGCGAGGATATAAACGCGGGCCCTGAAAACGTTGATGAGGAGCTCAGGCTTAAATACAGGTATCTTGATCTTCGAAGGCCCTCCATGCAGGAGGTGCTGATTAAACGGTACAAGATCCTCTCTACGATAAGGGACTACCTGGGCGCCCTGAATTTTACGGAGGTGGAGACGCCCTTTCTGACCAGAAGCACGCCTGAGGGGGCGAGGGACTATCTCGTGCCGAGCCGTGTGCACCAGGGAAAGTTCTATGCCCTGCCCCAATCTCCGCAGCTGTTCAAGCAGCTCCTTATGATAAGCGGCATGGACCGTTACTTTCAGGTTGCCAGGTGCTTCCGTGATGAGGACCTTCGTCCCAACAGGCAGCCTGAGTTTACACAGATTGACATGGAGGCATCCTTTGTCGATGAAGAATTCATATATGAGGTCGTTGAGGAGCTGACAACACGGATGTTCAGCCATGGGGATATAAGGCTTGAGAGGCCCTTTCCCAGGATGACCTACAGGGAGGCCATGGAACGATACGGTTCGGACCGCCCGGACCTCCGCTTCGGGATGGCCTTCGAGGACATAACCGGCATCCTGAAAGACACCCACTACAGCATATTCAAAGGCATCATAAAGAAAGGCGGCGTCATCAAGGGTTTCTGCGTAAAGGGGCAGTCGGATGCCCTGAGCAAGAGTATCCTTCAAAACGAGTATGCCATGAAGATAGCGCCTTCGCTGGGTGCGAAGGGCATGACATGGATGAAGATGCTGGATGGAAAACTGCAGTCCAACATTGTACAGTTCTTCACCCCCGATGAGCAGTCAGGGATCATTGAAGGCCTCAAGGCCGAGGATGGCGATGTCCTTATTATGATCGCCGATCAGTCACGCGATACGGTCAACAAGGTCCTGTGCGGTCTCAGGCTTCACCTTGCCGAAAGGCTGGGATTGATACCAGATGATTTGTTCCGTCCCCTGTGGGTGACGGAGTTTCCGTTGTTTGAACTTAAGGAAGACGGGCTGGGCTCCCAGCATCACCCCTTTACCATGCCTGACAGGGTGGATTTTGATCCGGGAGACATCGAGGAGCTGCTCACTCTTAATTCAAGGGCCTATGACCTCGTCATGAACGGCGAGGAACTGGGTGGCGGCAGCATACGTATACATGACATGGCCGTGCAGAAGAAGATATTCAGGGCCCTCGGCATGGGCCAGGAGGAGATACAGGCCAAGTTCGGTTTCTTCCTTACCGCCCTTGAATATGGCGCCCCGCCCCATGCCGGTCTTGCGCTGGGCATGGACAGGGTTATTGCAATGATACTCAAAAGGCCGTCCATCAGGGACGTCATCGCCTTTCCAAAAAACAGGAAGGCCTTCTGCCCCCTGTCGCAGGCCCCGGCGGATGTTGATGAAAAACAGCTTGTCGAACTGGGCATCACTACAGGATTAAAATCCCATCAGCTCCCCGCAAGGATGCACGGCACCGCGGAAGAGGGCCTCAAAAAGCCGGAAGACGAAAAGATATCGGAAAAGGAAGTGCGCCATGTGGCAAAACTGGCCCGGCTAAGGCTGTCCGATTCTGAAATAGAGGGATACAGAAAGGACCTCAACTCAATACTGAACTATGTGGAAACCCTTGAAGAGCTTGATACAGACGGCGTTAAACCCATGAGCCATGTCATGGACACAAGAAATATCTGGAGGGAGGATCTCCCCGCTGACACCGGAAATCCGGAAGATCTCCTGACAAACGCCCCTTTGAAGGAGAAGGGGTATTTTAAAGTGCCGAGGATACTGGATAATAACTGAAAGTCAGTCTCACCGCAAAGGCGCAGAGGTCGCAGAGAAATATATTTATCAGAATTTCCGAGAGGAAAATCCTGATAAATGATATCCGTGACATATATATATTTTGCATCTGCCCGTAGTGCTTGGCCCATTGTATTTTCCCCTTCTCAGGTGGAAATACTATTAAAAAACCTCAGCTTACTCTGCGCCTCTAGTGAGCGGAACGAACGGGCGGTTAAGTTAACGTAAAGGATTTGATATGGAATTATGCGACAAGAGCGCCATGGAACTGGCGACATTGCTCAGGAAGGGCTATATAAGCTCAAGGGAGATCACCGAATCCGTCTTCAAAAGGATTGAAGAAAAGGAAAAGACCCTGAACGCCTATATTACGACAGCCAGGGACACGGCACTCAAACAGGCGGACCAGGCCGATGAAAGGCTCCGAAGGGGGGAAAAGCTTCCCCTCATTGCAGGCATCCCCCTGGCTGTAAAGGATATCCTTTGTACAAAGGGAATCAGGACAACATGCGGATCAAAGATCCTGGGAAATTTCATCCCCTCCTATAATGCCACTGCGGTTGAAAGGGCACTGAGGGACGGCGCCGTCATAATAGGAAAGACGAACATGGATGAATTCGGCATGGGATCATCCACGGAAAACTCCATCATCGGTCCTGCAAAAAACCCCATCGACACAGGTCTGGTTGCGGGAGGATCAAGCGGCGGTTCCGCAGCGGCGGTCGCATCAGGAGAGGCTGTTCTTGCCCTCGGCACGGACACAGGCGGGTCCATAAGGCAGCCCTCCGCATTCTGCGGCACTGCCGGGCTCAAGCCGACCTATGGCAGGGTCTCCAGGTATGGCGTCATAGCCTACGCATCCTCCCTTGACCAGGTCGGTCCGGTTGGGAGGACGGTTGAGGACTGCGCAATGCTCCTGAATGCCATAGCGGGACATGACCCTCTTGACAGCACATCGGCCGATATTGATAAGCCCGACTTTCTTCAGGCCATTAAAAAGGATGTAAAAGGGCTCAGGGCCGGTCTCCCGAAAGAATATTTTATCGAAGGGCTTGATAAGGGCATAAAGAAGAAGATAGATCAGGCAGTCAGACTGCTGGAAAAACACGGGGTGGAGATTGTCGAGATATCACTACCGCACACTAAATACGCCGTCAGCGTCTATTACCTCATAGCGACCGCGGAGGCAAGCAGCAACCTGGCACGGTATGACGGGGTGAAATACGGCTTCAGATCGGAGGCTGACATTGACGATGTCATAATGATGTACGAGGCCACAAGGAGCGACGGCTTCGGCGCAGAGGTAAAACGAAGGATCATGCTTGGGACATATGTCCTTTCGGCAGGTTATTATGACGCCTATTACTTGAAGGCGCAGAAGATAAGGGCAATGATAAAGAATGACTTTGACAGGGCATTCAAGGATGTTGATTTTATTATTACCCCCACTACTCCATGCCTGCCCTTCAGGCTGGGCGAGAAGCTCTCTGATCCGCTTCAGATGTATCTGGTGGATATATACACCGTCTCTCTCAACCTTTCCGGGCTGCCGGGGATGAATGTTAAATGCGGTGACATAAACGGCCTGCCCGTGGGCATGCAGATTA
>JBFYXR010000513.1:0-4910 GCA_041310455.1 Desulfobacteraceae bacterium
GAAAAACCGTTCGTGGTCGATTCTAGCAAGTTTGTTCAAACTTTTGGCGACATCGCCACGCCGCAGCAGCAGGCGGTGAAAGAAACGTTGGCCTGGTACCGAGAATTTGCTAAAACGCAAGCTTAATGGATGGCGGTCTGAGGCGGTCTGAGCGAAGTCGAAGACTGCCGGCTAAAGCCATCAAGCCGTCTAAAAACGACTGAGGAGAGATCAATCCAGATCTTCACGCCGCACGCCTTCACATTCCAGGACAAAATCAGGGCCATAGGCCATGCCGGGAGTCTGGAAGCCGGGTGGGGCGTCGCCATTCAGCACGTGGCGCATGGCAGCCAGGGCGGCAGGTTAAGGCCGTTGAGTCTTTCAGCTAATGTGCCCAGCTCCGCATCGCAGCCCATGCAGATCTTAAGCCCGTTTATATACATCTTTTCCGCTACTTCCTTAACAAACAGCCTGGCCGCGGCCTTCATGAACTCCGGAGACCTTTCCCTGCCTGCGTAATCAGCAGCCTTCCTGCACAGGGCGTCTCCGACCTCCGCCCATGTCATCATATCGGCCATAAGGAATGTGGCATACTGTGATTTTGTCACCTTGCTTGTTCTGGCCTCAAAGATGATATCATTTAATAAGCGTATCATGGCCGCAAGGTCCCTGGCCCCGGTATCAACCGGCAGCCTATCCAGCCCATCGGCCATGCCCCTGTAGTAGTCCCCCTTTGTGCGGACCGTCTTCTGGAGCCTGAACATGGCGATGAGCCTCTGCTGTATCTCGCTGGTGCCCTCATAGATGCAGGTGATCTTGATGTCCCTCTTGATCTTTTCCACCTCATACTCCCTTATGTAGCCGTAGCCGCCTAGGCCCTGTATGGCGTCATTGGCCATGGCATCCCCTGCCTCGGTGGCAAAGTATTTGGCTATTGAGCCCTCCACCTGGAGATCCTTTTCATCCGAATCAAGCCTTGACGCCACCATCTCTATATAGGCCCTTGCCGCCTCTAGGCGCACGGCGTTCGGCACGAGCAGCTTGTGGGTATAGCCCTCCTTTTCAGCAAGCGTGGTCCCGAACTGCACCCTCTCCTTTGCATAGGCGATGGTCTTTTCAAGGGCGGCCATCCCCCCTCCAAGACCGAAGGCCGCAACCATCAGCCTGGTATATCCGAAGACCTCGTTGGACTGTTTCAGGCCCTGTCCCTCCACCCCGCCTATAAGGTTCTCCTTCGGGATAAACATGTCCTCAAGGGTCAGCGGGCATGTGTCCGATGCCCTGATCCCGTGCTTGTCCTCATGTTTGCCAGGCATAAGCCCGGGGCATCCCGCCTCTGCAATGAAAAAGGTGGGACCGTCAGGCGCGTCGGCAAGAATGGTGTAGATCTGGGCCACGCCGGCGTTTGTGATAAACTGCTTCTGGCCGTTCAGCTTATAGCCTGTTATCTCGCCTTTTTCGTTGAGGACCCTTTCAGCTTTCGTCTTCAGGGACTGGACATTGGAGCCCGCCTCAGGTTCCGTAACGCCGTAGGCCACAACGAGCCCTTCCTCGGCAATCCTTGTTATATATTTTTCCTTCTGTTCCGGCGTCGCGCCTACCCTGATGGGGTCCATGCCCAGGCAAATGGCAAGAAAGGATGTTGCAATCCCCAGGTCCATCTTTGCCATCCGTTCAGACACAATGGCGATGTCTCCCGAACCTGCGCCGAGCCCGCCGTATTCGGCGGGGATAAAAATCAGGTGAAGGGCAACCTCGGGACCCATCATAAATTTGATGAGATCCATCGGGAACTCGCCCTCATGATCCATTGCCAGCTTTGCGTCAATGGTGATCTTTTCCTTTTCAAGTTTTGATATTGTGTCAAGGACCATGGAAAGCGTTTCCTGGTCAAGTTTTGTCTGTTCAATCATATAACTCCTCCTTAAAATTATCTGAAACGGGTCTCTACCTATTAATAAATCCTCAATGTCCCGTCTATGTTAAACCTTTAGGCAATAATTTAATGGCATTATATAAACCAGGATCAATTAGATGTCTATTCTTTTATCTTGCTCTGCCTGTACTGGATGTAGGCGTCTCTGAAGGCAACATAGGGGTCAAGGGCGGAATTTTTCAGTGTCTCATAGTCGCCGGAGGTAAGAGAAGTGCTGTTGATGGTTTTAAGGCCCTTTAAACCTGCCTTGTATTCGAATTCCAGATCCATGTGGTATGCGGGTTCAAGAAAATAGTCGCCTGCCAGTCCCAGCGTATCAAGGGCGCTGGATGGGCCAAGAACAGGCCAGTTGATATAAAAGCCATGCCCCAGGCCGTAGAGGCCCAGTGTCTGGCCAAAGTCCTCATCAACTGCCTTTACCCCGAACTCACGGTCGGCCATGTCAATAAAACCGGCAAGCCCCAGGGTAGAATTGATATAGAACCGCTCGAACTCATAGCCGGCCGCAGAGAATTTTGCCTGCAGCAGGCAGTTTACAAACCGGACGGGGAACCCGAGGTTTGAAAAAAAATTCTTGATGCCTTTGCGAACAGGCGCAGGGGCAACCGCGCTATACCCCCTGGCAGCAGGCTTGAGAAACCAGAAATAGAGTTTGTCATTAAACACAAAAAAGGCCCTGTTAATAGGCTCAAGGGGATCTGATATGATCGCGCTTCCTTCATCCGATTCAGAATAATCCGGGTATTCATCTTCTTCGGAATAATCCGGAAATTCATCCAATCCGCCATTCGCAGGGGTAACTGGCTGTTCTTCTACAGATTGTGAATCAGGTTGGGAAGCCTGCTTCAGGACTTTATCTGCAATTTGTGAATCAGATTCAGGAACCTGCACCAAGGTATCATTGGTTGACTCGGCAAACAGAAGGCCCGGGCAAAAGACAAGACAGGTTATGTAAAAAACAATCAGGAGTCGGAACTTCTTCATCTTCTTTATCTGCTCCCTACACCCCTTTTTGGATCTTTTCATTTAATCGCTTGATAAGGTCATCAAAGGATGATTTGATCAGGATGTCATTGAACTGGCTCCTGTAGTTGCTAACAAGGCTTACCCCTTCAATATAAACGTCATAGACCCACCATGCGCCGTCCTTTTTCATCAGGCGATAGTCCACGGGGGTCCGGGTGCCGGTTGATGAAACAAGCTGGGACTTTACAACCCCGTATTCTCCATCGATCTTTTCCTCAAGAAATTCCACCTTGCCGCCGGAATACTGCCCGGATTTTTCCATATAGGTTCTTTTAATCAGCTGCTTGAAGAGGGATATAAATTCCTTTTTTTCGCTTTCGGTCCTCTTGCTCCAGTGCTTTGCCAGCGCCCTCCTGGAGAACTCCTCCCAGTTGAACGCCCCGTCCACCGCATCCATGATCATCTGTTCTTTCTTTACCTTCATCTCCGGGGCCTGAAGCGTTTGATCGGATATAATGGAAAATATTTTATCGGAGACAGCCTTGATGCGGTCAGTAGCCTCTCCCGCCATGACTACTGACGGGAACGCCAAAAAAAGAAAGACAAAAAGGATTAACCATCTGTTAGATTTCAAAGACATATAAACCTCGCATTAACCAATTTATATTACCAATCTGTTTAGTACCTATGCAGAATAAGTCGTGTCTAAATTTTCTCCCCCACTTAGGGGGAGGCTGGAGGGGGTCTTGAAACATCTATGTAGAAAATAAAACCTCATGAGACCCCACCTTAATCCTCCCCTGAGAGGGGAGGAAAGCTATAGAATATTTTTTAAAATCTTCATCACGGAAACGCCTGATGATCATAAGCGAAAGGACCTATTTTCTACACCTTGCCAAAGACATACTTGGATATCAGCTCTTCAAAATCCACCGGGGGAAGCGTTTCACGGATCTGGCCTCCGGGGGCGATTTCCTGCTCAGACCCGCCGGGTGTCAGGTTGAGGTATTTTTCGCCGATCAGCCCCCTTGTCTTTATGGCCGCGATGGCATCCTCCTGCAGTTTTATATCACCGCTGATGGTCATCACCACCTTGGCCTCATAGTCCTCAAGGACAATGGATGAGACACGGCCGACCTCCGTGCCGGCGATGACGACGGATGAGCCGGCCTTCAATCCGCCCACGTCTGAAAAAATCGCATAGACCTCATACCTGTCTCCGCCTATAAGCTCCATCTTTGCAAGCTTAACGGAGATATATCCGAGACATACAATCCCTGCAAGGACAAATATGCCCACCACTAATTCAAGATCAAACTTCCTCATATTGACCTCCAAGATCAAATCTTATCTATATGCGATCGGCCCCTCTGTATCTCCGCTTATGAACTGTCTCACAACAGGGTTCTCCGAGGCCAGTATCTCATCGGGCGCACCAAGTGCCTTTATCACCCCTTCATGAAGCATCGCCGCCCTGTTGGCTATCTTAAACACCCTGTGAAGTTCATGGGTGACGATAATCGAGGTAAATTTTCTCCGCTGATGCAGTTCCTCTATCAGCTGAAGTATGGCATGCCCGATGATCGGGTCCAGCCCTGTAGTCGGTTCGTCAAAAAGGATGATCTCCGGCTGCCACACCAGCACGCGCGCAAGGGCCGCCCTCTTCTGCATTCCGCCGCTGATCTGTGTGGGGTATTTGTCCTCCGCCCCTGAAAGCCCTACATTATCAAGCTCTTTGAGGACCCTTTCTTTTATCTCATCCTTTTTTAAGCCGAGTTTTTCCTTGAGGGGAAAGGCGACATTATCAAATACCGACATGGACTCAAACAGGGCGCCTCCCTGAAAAAGGAATCCGAGACGGCTCCTCACCGCAGAGAGTTCCCTGCTGTTAAGCGGCCCTATGTCCTTACCGTCGATAAGGACCCTGCCCCTGTCGGGTTTAAAGAGCCTGGCAATATGCTTTAAAAGGACGCTCTTGCCGTATCCGCTCATGCCGATCAGGACAAGGATCTCACCTTTATTGACGTTC
>JBFYXR010000515.1:0-2824 GCA_041310455.1 Desulfobacteraceae bacterium
GAAAAGCGCCTGCGCCGATCAGCACAAGACAACCGATGTAGACCTTAACGACACCGAATTTATCAAGCAGGATACCTCCGAACAAGGCGCCCAGGGCAACAAACAGGTTGAATGAACTCATGGTCATGAGCGTAATCTCTCCCGGGGAATATTGAGGCATTGTCTTTAATATCTCCGGGATAAGGGGAGCGGGACCTATCAGTGCAATTCCTTGTACTGCGGTTACAATGATCATTGTGCACATAACATACCATCTAAACTTGGGATAAATGACTTCGTCCATGTTTTTTCTCCTTTTTGGTCTTTGGCAACGTAGACTGATCGGTTTATGATGTTGAGTTGGTTAGGTTGATAAGAACGCACCTTTGAATGAATGGAATATAGAGAAATTGCAGTTGTGTGTCAAATGAATAATATTTACTTTACGAAACATTTAAAGATTATACAAATACTGATATCTTAAGCAAACATAACTTAAAAGCTTTGGAAGAATGATATAAATTTATTTTTAAAGTACTTCCCTGTTTCCTTCCGGATTATGAGGGTGTGAGGGAGAGCTGTGGTAAAACAGCAGCTATCAATCACACATGGTTCCGCAGCTGGAGCTCCAGGGGATGCGGATTCAGGTATGCCTGTCCCTTAAGGTAGGGCTGGTCATATTTTCTTACATAGTGGTTTATCAGCGTTACCGGCACAATAAGAGGGAGAAGGCCGGTCCTGTATGCTTCAACCACCTCCAGCAGCTCCTGTTTCTCATCGGATGTCAGTTGCCGTTTAAAATAACCCATCATGTGCATAAGGACATTGGCATGCTTTTTCGGAGTAGCCTTCAACCGGAGGGCCTCCATTAGAATGCCCTGATACTGCACGTAGAGCTCTCTTATCGGAAGATCCTTTGCCTTTGCAACCAGCCTTCCCATCAGCCTGTAATGTTCCGGGCTGTGGGAGAGGATGAGCAGTTTGTGCCGCGTATGAAAATCCGTTATATTGCCCCGGCTTTCTTTCTCTTTCAGAAGATCGCGCCATCTCCTGAAGACAAAGATCCTCTCAATAAAATTGTCCCTCAGTACGGGGTCATTAAGCCGGCCTTCATCCTCCACCGGGAGCAGGGGGGAATGCTCCATGAAAACCGCTGCAAACATCCCCACGCCCTTTTTTGCAGGCACACCGTTTTCATCATAGACCTTTACCCTTTCCATGCCGCTGCTGGGTGAATTGCTCTTGAAGATAAAGCCGCAGAGATCATATTTATTGAGTTCAGCCGCCTTTTTTCTCGACCAGTTCAGCATGAGCTCGGTGATATCCTTCTTTGTGCGGATTATGACAAGGCGCGGAGAGGCAGGGTTCCCCTCCAGGTGCATGGCATCCCTCGGGACCGGCAGCCCGCATCCCACCTCAGGGCACACAGGGATATATTCCACGTACTGTCCCAGCGTGTCGGTCAGAAAGCGGTCATGTGAATGCCCTCCGTCATAACGGACATTTTCACCCAGAAGGCAGGAGCTTATTCCCAATCTGATCTTTTCCATTGAATTCTCCTTTATGTGTTATATTATTACAAATTCTGTCCCCTCTTGATGGGGCGCAGGGGGAGGTACGATACGTAAAAAGGTAACCCCTGCCTCCCCCTCCCCTCCAAAGGGGGACAATCTAGCCCCTTATTAACTTGAGCGAACTCCACAGAAGGTGGAATCTTTTTCTCCCCCTCTTGAAGGGGGTCAGGGGGAGGTGGCCGCTCAATTTAAAGAGAGGTAGTTTTATTCAACATTTAATTTAATTTTCAAACAAGGTTATACATTATGGCAGCACATTCCGGATTAGGCAACAGGCATCTGCCCAAGGGCCTTGAGATTATTTATGAGGACAGCGCCATCATTGTCGTGGACAAGCCGCCCGGCATGCTGACCATGGGTACTGAGAAGGAGAAAGAACGGACCGCCTATTTTGCCATTACGGACTATGTCAGAAAGGGTTATTCCAGGTCTTCCAAGCGCATTTTTATTGTTCACAGACTTGACAGGGAGACATCGGGGATAGTCATATTTGCAAAGACAGAGAAGGCAAAATACGACCTCCAGGACAACTGGAAGGAGACGCGGAAGAAGTACCTGGCTGTGGTCCACGGCAAATGCGATAAGCAGTACGAAACTATCACATCATACCTTGCTGAAAACAAGGCCTATATTGTTTATTCTACTGATGACAGAGAGAAAGGCAAATTATCTCACACAGCCTACAGGGTTCTTAAAGAAACCAAAGATTTTTCCCTGCTGGAGGTTGACCTGCTGACAGGCAGGAAGCATCAGATCCGGGTGCATCTGGCAGGTATTGGAAATCCGATTGTTGGAGACAGCAAATACGGGAAGCGAGATGACGGCCACAAACGGATTGCCCTCCATGCGCTGTCTATCTCCTTTAAACACCCTTTAAGCGGCAAGGAGGTATTTTTAAAAACCAAGGTCCCTGCATATTTCGACAGTCTGGTGGGAGGGATGAATGGAAGTTAGGAAGCTGGGAGGCTTGGAAGCTAGGAGGCTTAAGATCTAGTACCCTGTAACCTTTTATTTTCTGATTATTACTGTCAAAAATAATCTGAGATACCACGTCATGCCCGCGAAGGCGGGCATCCAGTGAAATTAACCTTTAAATGAAAACCATGGATTCCCGCCTTCGCGGGAATGACGAAAAGATGTTTTAAATGTTACAAAGTACTAGTAAGATAGAAAACTCTGAGTATTTAGCTTCCAAGCTTCCCTGCTTCCAAGTCTCCCAGCTTCCCAGCTTATTAAGTTCATTTCTTCTTAGCCAGAGGCGTAACCGGTTT
>JBFYXR010000516.1:0-5537 GCA_041310455.1 Desulfobacteraceae bacterium
CAACCAGCCCTCCGGGGAGGAGATATTCATCAAGTTTTTTAAGGAAGGCCTTCCAGGGTATGTAGTTAAATATAGAGGATAATATTACCCCACTTAAAAAGGGCTGGCCGGAACCGAAGGCAAGGCCCTGTCTTTCTGCTGCCCTCCGACCTGCTGATTCAAAGGACAATTCATTAAGCTGTCTCAGGCGGGCCATGGTTTTCGGGTCAGTCCCCATTCTTAAACCGATATATGACGGATTATGCAGGGAATCAGGTGTATCATATAATACGTCCTTCTCGTTGTTGAAGGCCCTCAGGTCCATCTCCGCGGTTATCGGGCGATCCGGCAATTCGCCGGCAAGCTGGTGCACCATGAAATGATAATCCACCAGTAACCTGGTGATTCCACGGTTTTGTTCGGGTAAAAGACTTTGTCCTGCCCTGATGGCCTCGAAGGCAGATGGGTATTTCTGAGCCCAATAACTTTCAGATAATCCATGCCTTGCCTCGTCCGGAAGTGAATTATTGCCTGGATCCTCAAACCAGATGTTCGTAGCAGGCCAGGGGCTGCAGCCGAATTCAGCCTGTATTCCCCTTATCAACCCCTGCACCTTCAGTGTGTACAGGAGGTTTAGCAGCTCCCGGGTTATAAAGACATAGCTGTATCTGCCTCTGTCCTTATATTCCCACATGGGGCCGAAAAGGGTTGATGCAGGACAATCATAATCCCGATGAAATATCCGGTCTATGTCCTCCCTTGGGAACAGGACAGTATGATGGGCCTGCTCAAGGGTTATTGAGCGCGGGTCGGGTAGCATATCTGTTCAAGATCAGAAAGAGGCGGCAAGCTCAAGATCCTGCCGCCTAAAATGCCGAGCCTATTTTTTAATATTAAACCATGTCGCCAGGTTAACGCCTTCTTTAATATCGTATCTGATGTTAATCCTGTCATTAACCTTTATCTTATCCAGGGTGATGGTGTAGTATTCAGCATCATAGAACGTTGCCTCCGGATCAACAACCAGGGTCATCTCCACGGATTTATCATCCACGACAACCACCTGTGTCTTGGTTCCTTTTGACGGATTTGCGGCTGTGATTGTCTTAACCTTGCCTGTTACCTGCTTGTAAGTCTCTCCCGGAAATTGAGCAAAGGAGAAAGAGGCAGTAAAGATGAAGGCCAGTGTCAAAATAATTATTTTTTTCATGATAGACCTCCTTTAATATGGATCATTTTTTTAGTAGTCTTCTCTAAATAAATATTTTGTCCGGGAAGCCGGACATGCTTTTAATAAATTTTCCCTAAATGTTGCACATAAAATTACCTCCTCCTTTTAGGGGGAGGGTGGAGGGGGTCTTATAACTTTAGAGACCCCACCTTGATCCTCCCCTGAGAGGGGAGGAAAAATCTCGAACAAACTGTCATTCGGCTTCGTAAAAGTTTCGTGTTCTATCAAACCTGTCGCGACAACGGCAAAGCCGCCTTGCTATCCTGAAAACTTAATGGCTTAATCCATCCCCGGCTTATTCCGGCCAATTTTCAGGAGCGGGGCCTCGATTCTCCAGGGTTCCCGGATCAACCCCGTACGGCCGACCGTACCCTATGATAAACCGGGGGCGTTTATTGAATACCTTATAAACCTGATGCAGGAAACCTTCCGCAACCTGCTCATCCGTAAGGTATTGTTTCGTATTAGCTGGCCCATAGGGACTGGCCGGCCGCTGTCGTTCTTCCTGTTTTATTCCCTCTTTCAATCGTGCCAGTTGTTGACGCCCGGATTTTTCGTAATCATGTATTGCATTCTGCCACCTCATCTGTATCGGATCAACAGTTGCGGCGCCGGTCGGGCAGATCTGGTCGCACATCCCGCAGGGCAGGCAGGGGCTGGCCAGAACGGGGGGGTCCACTGTCAGATCAATGCCATGGACCGGGCAAAAATCCATACACAAACGGCACTTGGGATACAGACATTTGCTTTTATCATAAATTAAATGCCAGTTGATACCCTCCATGTGTTTTTTCCAGTCAAGTTCTGCTATTGTGGCGAGATCAACCGTTTTCGGTTGCTCAGGGATGAGAGTAGTGTTTCCGGCATAAATCAGCCGGCTGTTTTCCACCATCTGCTTGCCGAATGCCTCTGCATCTTCCAGGTCGATCTTATCAGGATGTCCATCTGCGGCAGTAGGAGAGGGCTCACCCAACGGACCATATTCAGCACCCTTATAGGCCCTCCCGCCTAAAAATATCAGGCCATGTTCTTTGAACAATGTATAAAGTGCATTGAAGTTATTGCCCCCCGAATGGGCAGTGCTGAACAGGAACAAATGCTTGCCGCCGACGTAGCGGATATCTTTAATAAAATTATAGGTGTTAAATCTCATTGATCCCATAATAGGGTTGCCGAAGCCGATCAGATCATAGCCTTCTAACTTAGCCGGATTGGCGTCCTTCATGGCGATGATATCGCAGCTGGCTCCGGCCAGCTCTACACCTTTCTGTATCGCCCTGGCGACCTTTTCCGTGTTGCCCGTCAGCGAAAAGAAAATTATTATGCATTTCGTGCCGCCTATTTTTTTTACATCGGTGGCTTTAACGCTGACGGATGCCTTTGGAGCGCCTGCAAGACTGTCAGCTGCGCTTGCAATTCGTGTCTTAAAAATCGGATCAACAAGCGCTCCAACCTTTTTCAATACAAGGGCTGAAGTTGAAGTAACACCGGCGGCAATCAGGAACTGCCGTCTTCCCATAAGCGATTTAATTATACTCATAGCCTCCTCCTTTTTGATAAGATGTTTTGATGAATTATGTTTCTACGGCTTTTTCCCCCTTCCTGAAAATGAAAAAGGGTTTTATGCAATTATTGGATGCAGGGCTTATTTTATTGATTAGATAGAAAGTTTAAACAAAATATAATATAGTTTGTCAATATATATTTATGGGGGAAAAACGAAAAGCAGTATTATATTTATATTGCTGTTGATATTGGCAAGTTTCCTTGCCGCAGAAATCAGCACGAATAAAAAATTTCCTGTGGACCGTGAACTCAAGGCCTCAGGTATCAGGCCAGCGTCACCAGTGCCTCTCTCATGACCTTGCCGATCCGGATACTATGGGGACATGCTGCCTCGGCAGGGGAGAAATCCGTGTTGGCAAGGCCGATTTTCAATGCTTCAGGCAACTCACTGAAAAGCTGCCTGGCATGGTCTCTTTCGCCATAGCCGTTATAGTACATCATATAGCGCATGATATCCGGTATTCTGCTTTCGGCCCCCATGACATCTATGCATTTCCCGCAGCCCGGGCAATAGGAACTGCGCGTGGCATCAGCCAGCCTGTTGAGCATCATAAAGTCATGGGACGAGAGTTTCACGTTATCAGTGGCGGCAGCGACATTGTCTTTCAGTATGGTCATGCTGGTAATGTTGGAGCAGGCGGTCGCCACCCTTTCATCGGACCAGACTGCCTTGAGTTTGGCCTGTTCCAGCGTACAGCCCTTTTGCATGAAGTGTTCAAGTGCCTTAAGGTTCTCTGCCGTCTCTACAGTATTGACGTTTTTTACCTGCGTTTTCATGGCGACAATGCCGACGCCTGCCCGGGTGAGTGCGTCGATACCTTTCCTTATCTCATCTTTCTGCAGCTGAAGGTAATTGATTACGATCATGACCGCGTCTATCCACCCGGCGTCAGCCACCTGGCTGAGGAACTGGTCGCCGTTAAAGAGATGGGAGGTGAGACCGAACAATCTGATTTTTCCTTCCCTCTTTTTCTGCTCGGCCAGCCTTCTGATCTCGGGAGTAAGCTTGTCCGCGGTATTGATGTTGAAATAATAGAAAAGGTCAAGATAATCGGTCTTCATATTTTTAAGGGAAGAATCAATGGAGTCGCTGATCTGTTTGGGATCATACTTATTCATCGCCTTGGTGGCGATGAATACCTTTTTGCGGTCTTCGGGATATTTGCTGAAATACTGGCCGATGCCCAGCTCGCTGTTTCCGTTTGTGTAGCCGTCGGCGGTATCCCAAAAAGTAACGCCCATATTAAAACACATCCTTAAAAGGGTCTGATTGGTGGTCCAGTCTATGCCTCCACCCAGGGAAAGAATGGGCGCCTGCACGCCTGACTTTCCCAGGGTGCGTTCGGGCATCTTAATTTTGACTCCATCCTTTGAGGTCTCCAAAGCAAGCGCCCCGTCCGCAAGGCCTGCCGAGATAGCCAGAGATGCCCCGCCTGCCCCGGCAGCCTTTAAAAAGGTCCTTCTATCCATGCCCTTCTTTTCAATGCCCATTCCCATTCCCCTTTCTGAATTTATTCCTTTATTTCATCGCTACAGTTGCAGGCCTGACCGCCAGGCCGGTTAAGGCGAAGCTGCCCTTAAAACACTGGCAGTCCAGGACCCCAAAGTAAGTATTGAAATCCCATGCGTGCTGAGGATTGACTGAATAGTCGGTGCTGCACCAATAGCTGTCGTGCCGCAGGTTGTCGAAGGGGGCTGTGTTTTTGAGGCCCCATACCTCCTGGTCCCTTGGCTTTCCCCAGCCCGGCCGGGGGATCCCCTTTGTGTCATAGTACCCGAGATTGCCCAGCGATTTGTAAAAAAGGTGGCCCATCTCACTGGTTGTTATATTAAAACCTGCGGAGGTTGTGCCGTCATAACCATTCTTCCGTGCGTCATCCACCGCAAGCGGAAGCCGCCAGAAGCCTTTCCAGTTAACCCTTATCCCGGAATTAAATTTGTATGTCAACACCCCGGGGTCATTCAATTTAGAGACCAGGCTCATCTGCTGAGGCCACCTGTTATTGGGAAGGCTATAATCAAGCCATACCAGGCCCTGATCATCCTCATAAACAAGTTTGTAATCCTTGCCGTTATATGTGGCCGTGCCTATCGTAATTAATCCTGCCATTGCCGTCTCTGAGAAGCCCGCGGCCATAAACAAAATCAACAATAACATCCATACCCTTTTTATCATGATTGTACCTCCTTATCCTAAAAAACAGGGCTTAAATCTGAGACGCCGCGAAGAACGCGCTGCGTATGGCCTTCTGTACGTTGCCGCCCTTCTCGGTGCAGTCGCCGGCGGTAATGAACTGCCTGGCCGTGCTGAAAAACCTCAATGCCTCGTCATTCCTGGGCCTGAGGCCGGAGTAGATAACAACGCTGTCGCCCTGGATGGATTTCTCATTGCCTCTGGAGTCAATGTAGGTGACCTTTCCCCCGGAAATGCCTTTTGCCATGGCCTCAATGATATAATCGTAGTTTCTCAAAAGGTCATATGCCCACATTACTCCCTCCGGGTAGTGGACCCGCTCATTGCGGTACAGCTCTTTCTCGCTTGTCAGAACCGTTACATTATGGCCTGCCCTGGCCAGAAACATCCCGGTCTGTACGCCTCCAAACTCACCGCCGCCGATAAATACCACATTCTTGCCAAGGGACTTCTCGTTGGCGAAGACGTCAAAAAAATTCCAGACATTGCTGCCGTCGGCGCCCGGGATCTTCGATTTAACAGGCTCCGCCCCAGTAGCGGCCAGAACGGGATCATAGCCTTTTTTCC
>JBFYXR010000518.1:0-2516 GCA_041310455.1 Desulfobacteraceae bacterium
ATCGTCCTTTCTCTTCCATCTCATTGGTCAGGCTCTCGATATAATATGAACCGGCTAAGGGGTCCACGGTATTACCGATGCAGCATTCATTATTCAATATATGCTTGGTCAAGCTTGCCAGACGGGTTGATTGGAAGGTAGGCAAAGCTAAGGCCTCATCATAAGCAGCGGTCGTGATATGGTCAATTCCTGCCAGCATGGAAGCGAGGACATGCATCGTGCTCCGTATCACATTGTTAAGCGGTTCCTGGGCAGTCAATTTGTCGCCGGCTGTATAGGTGCTGAGACGCAGGGCCAGCACCCTGGGATCACGGGTGTTGAATCTTGGCGAGGCTATCTTTGCCCAGAGACGCCTTACCGCCCTGAATTTGGCAACCTCTTCAAACAGGTCGTTATCAGAGCTCATATGCAGATCCACGCGAGGGATAAAATCTTCCGGATTTACCCCTTTTTTCATGGCAGCCTCGGCGTAGCATAGCAGGTTGGCAATCCCGAAACCGACCTCCTGCGAAGCTGTGCAACCGCCCCATCTCATCGTTGTTGTACAACTCCATTGCGGTTCCCAGCTCGGAACATTCTTATACATGTACTCAACCACATCGGAGGCCAGATCAACGGCAACCGACGGGTTGAAGATGTATGTACCCCGGCCGGTATATTCTTTAAACGGATCGTTCTGTATGCGTATCCCAATCTGGGAAGGTTGAAGCTTGCTTCTTTCGCAAACCACCAGAAATATAGCTAATGCCCATGGGCCGATGCAGTTTCCGACTGTGCCCGTTTTGAAACCAGTAAGAGGGATGCCCTTTAAAGCCCGCTCAAGATCCGCTGCGGTGTCCACGGCTAATCCTACCTTGCCGACTTCACCTGCGGCCAATGGATCATCCGAATCCATGCCCAGCTGTGTCGGCAGATCAAAAGCGAGCCCTATATCACGAGACCCTGCCGCATAAAGCTGCCGGTATCGTTTATTTGCACTTTCCCCAGAACCGTAGCCTGCATAGAATCCGAGAGGAGAATGGAAGGCCCTGTATCCGACAGGATCTATCCCTCTTGTAAAGGGATATTGTCCGGGAAAGCCGATGTCTTTCTGGAAGTCTGTGTCACCGGCATCAAGAGGCGTATAGATCCGTTCGGTAATCAGGTCACCGCTTCCGGATGTGAATTCGGCCCTGTTTTCCTTGACAGCAGCCAGCCGGTCCTTCAGTGTGCCGGTTTCCCAGTCGGAAAAGCTTTTGCGCAGTTCTTCTAAAAATTTGGGATCATACATACCATGCCTCTTGTTCTAAGATTAGTATCAACCGCCAATGGTCCTTGTATAGTTCTTCCAGTAGGCCGCCCTTAATTCGCGTCTGAGTATTTTACCCTGCGGGTTTTTAGGCAGGCTGTCCATAAAGTCCACTGACTGCGGTTTCTTATAGGTCGCCAGCCGTTGCTTGCAGAATTCTATTATTTCATTCTCCGTGGCAGCCATTCCGGGTTTAAGGACCACCGCAACCTTGACCGCCTCCTGCCACGTCTCATCAGGCACGCCGAAAACAGAGGCCTCCAGAACAGCAGGATGGGCGTAAACTATCTGCTCTACTTCATTGGGGTAGATATTCAGCCCTCCGCTGATAATCATTTCCCCCTTGCGGTCCATAAGGTAGACATAACCATTTTCGATCCTGCCTATATCACCCGTATAGATCCAGCCGTCTTTGAGCTTTGCATCTGTTTCTTCTTGACGATTCAGGTAAGCAATCATCGCATGGTCGCTCTGTACGATAATTTCTCCGGTCTTCCCGGCGGGGACCTCTATCCCATTATCGTCAACTATTTTTAGTTTCACCATAGTATAGGGCCTGCCCACGGAAGCCAGAGGCGCCATCTCCTCCGGAGTTCCATCCGTAACGTGCTCATGCTTCTTAAGACAGGCCAGTGTAAGGGGGACCTCACTTTGCCCGTAGTTTTGTATGAAAACCTGCCCGAAAATTCCAATAGCTTGTCTTAGTTTATCCGTTGCGATAGGGGAGGCGCCATAAATTATGGAATGTATTTTTTCAAAATTATATTTTTTAATGTCCGGATGAACAATATAACGGTTTATCAGGATCGGTATCGTTTTTATGACCGTAACATTCTCCTTCTCTATGATCGGAAATACTGTTTCGGCGTCAAATTTCGGTGTGACAACCTGGGTAACCCCCCTCATCCAGCAAGGCAGGACAAATGAAGATACGGCATGGTAGATGGGCTGAAGGCCAAGGAAGATATCATTGCCGCCAAGATCTGATAATATGTCCAGCAGCAGATTCCGGGCCACCAGCAGGTACGAATCGCGGCGCCACATGATGCCTTTTGGTTTTCCGGTGGTCCCGGAGCTGTATACTATATGACCTAACTCACGGTTATCCACTTCGTAATCCGGCTCAACAGGACTTCCTTGAGCCAGGAGGTTCTCATAGTCAAGCCAGCCGCCCGGGGCATTGGAAACGGCAATAAAATTTTTGACGCCGGGTATTTTTGATCTTTCC
>JBFYXR010000519.1:0-2829 GCA_041310455.1 Desulfobacteraceae bacterium
GAAATATTCGACGGGTTTTACCCATACAGTTGTTCTTCCTGTAAAGACAGGCGACCAAAACACCTTTTTATTACGTTTTCATTAATATTATGGCTTAAGCACATAGGAGATGAAAATGAACATCCTGTCCTGGTTTATATCTTCTTGGCCACGCATGAGTGTCGATGATCCTGTAGATCTGGAAAGCTGGCGAATCTGGTTTTCAAAAATCGCGGTTATTTTAGGTGTAATCTTCCTGCCGGTAGGAATTGCAGTTTCCTTTCCGGTTTTTATAGCCGACCAGGACCATCTGCTTATAATATTTGACATATGTGTGTGGCTTATTCTGACAACACGCCTCTTCTCTAAAGCAAATTCCTACAAACTCAATACTTATATATTTTTTATCCTCCTCTATACAATGATGATCTATTTTTTTATTGAGCTCGGTCCCACCCATGCCCGTTCGGCATGGCTTATCACATGCGCAGTAATTGCCGCACTGATGTTCGGCATACGGGGCGCAATAATATCCACCGTTTTAAATATCATAATACTGATTACCCTTTACTGGATGCTCGGTCCCGAAAACGATGCATGGGCAGCAGAGTATTCAGCTTCCTTCAGTAAATGGTTAATGTTCATCGTTAATGTCTCTTTATTAACACTGGCCTCCAGCCTGTCTGTGGGTTTTATGCTGAACAGGCTGGATCGATCCCTTAAGCATGAACGTGCGGTTCAACAGAGACTTGCAGAAGAGAGCGAAAAGCTCCGCGCTGCCAACATCAGCCTCGGGCAAGAGATTGAACAGCGCAAACAGGCTGAAAAAGAAAGAAGCAGATTGGAGGATCAGCTCGGCCGGGCTCAAAAAATGGAGGCCATAGGCACCCTTGCCGGCGGCATCGCCCATGACTTCAATAATATTCTTATGGCAATTATAGGCTTCACTGAGCTCGCCCTGATGGATGCCGGCAAGGGAACAAACCAGGAAAAGCATCTTCACGCGGTTCGCAAGGCCGGATCCAGGGCTAAAGACCTTGTAAAACAGATACTGACCTTCAGCCGCTATTCTGAGCAGGAACTGAGACCTTTACAGCTAAAGACTGTCGTAAATGAGGTCATGAAATTAATCAGGGCAACCCTGCCTTCAACCATACAGATAAAGCAGGACATCAGAAGCGATTCAACGATACTGGCCGACCCGGTTCAGGTACATCAGGTCCTCATGAACCTGTGCACCAATGCCGGGCATGCAATGATGAAGGATGGCGGAATACTTGATGTCAGCCTGGGCGATGTGGAGCTTGATATTGCCTTTTTGAAGGATCATCCTGGAATAATCCCCGGCCGTTATATGAAACTGACTGTAAGAGACACCGGGCACGGCATTTCCCCGGAAATCCTTGACCGGATCTACGACCCCTATTTCACAACCAAGCCGCATGGCGAAGGGACCGGGCTTGGCCTTTCAGTAGTTCACGGCATTGTAAAAAGCTATAAGGGCCTTATCATGGTCATGAGCGAGCCCGGCAAAGGAACAACCTTTGACATCTTTCTGCCTGTCATGGGTATAGATCTCACTTCGGATGAAAGGCCTGATGAGCCACTCCCGTCCGGGAAAGGGCATATTCTCTTTGTTGATGACGAGCCCGCTCTTGCAGAAGTTGGAACTTACATGCTGGAAACTCTGGGATATGAAGTTGCAGCAAAAACATCCAGTGTTGAGGCACTAGAATTGTTCAAGGCTCAACCGGAGAAATTCGATTTGGTCGTCACTGATATGACCATGCCCGTTATGACCGGGGAGACCCTCGCAGGTGAAATTATGAAGGTGCGGGCCGATATCCCGGTTATATTGTGCACAGGCTTCAGCCATCAGATAAATAAGCAGAAGGCTATGCAATTGGGCATCAGGGCCTTTATCATGAAACCTTTCGTATTAAGGGATATCGGCATTGCTGTCCGTGAGGCTCTGGGAAAGCACTAATGCCGTCTTGATTGCATACTGGAGTGAGGGGAAAGAAAGGCCGGGCATGGCCCGGCCTTTGAGGAAACCTTAGAAGCCTCCATCAACAACATATCTTTTAGCCTTGTTGTCATTGCGAAGGGCGAGATTTCTTTCCCTCACCTCTCCGCAATTCAACCTGATGCTATAAGGTATAAACCATCCCACGTATCCTTTGGATTGGAAAGGTTCACCAATGGACATTATCTCAAGACCCGCTAAATAATCCTTTATCTCCTGCTTCATAGGTTCTTGGTCTGTATCCGAAACCGGTAAAAATTTCACTACTTCATCCCAGTCGCCTTTTGAACATGCCTCAAATAAGATAATGGCTGCTTCCTTAGGGGTCATTTTGCTGTATCTGTTATTATCAGATAGGATCTCCGGCTCACCTAGCCAGAACACATCATTCGGCAGATCAAGAACAAAAAGACTTTCTTCAAGCTGTGCGTTATATTCAATTTCCGTGATCTCAAAAACCAGTATCTCTTGTCCTTTTTCTATTACGTAGATTTTGAAGTCTTCAAGCAATTTGGTATCAGAATCAAACTGATAAACCTTTAATGAATCAGAATCACTGATAGATGTGTCCCTTAAATAATCATCCTCGGGGATATCCGTTTTCGCATCAACTTCAAGAATAGTCTTGTCCCTGCCGTCAATCTGTTCATGGCTCAGACGTATCTCCCTGTCAGGGTCATCTTTTGCCTGTTGCAGTTCATTGTCCAAAATCCCCTTTACGTCCAGCAATCGCCCCATCCATGAGTCAAAACAACACCCTAACGGCCCGGCGACCTCCAACCTGTATGCATGAGTTGTAATTTCATTTTCCTTTATAACCAGAG
>JBFYXR010000523.1:0-4704 GCA_041310455.1 Desulfobacteraceae bacterium
CTTACGGTCTCGATCATTATATCCCGTCTTTCATGGGACGCTGTTATGTCATAAAACACTATTTCATCCGCGCCGTCTCTGTAATACTGCGCGGCTGTCTCAACCGGGTCTCCTATATCAATATTCCCCTTAAACCTGACCCCCTTGGTCAGTCTCCCGTCGCGGACATCAAGGCATGGTATGATCCTTTTACTCAACATAGTCTCTGCCGTCCCACTCGCTGAAATTAGCCAGAATCTTTAATCCGGGCCCGCCGCTTTTTTCCGGGTGAAACTGCATTGCTGCAAGGTTCCCGGCCGCAAGGAAAGAGGCGAACCTGGTTATGTAATCAGTCTCTCCCAGCACCTTTCCAGGTTCGTCCGGAACAGGGTAATAGGAATGCACAAAATAAAATTCGCTGCCCTGTTCCACGCCCTGAAAAAGGGGGTGATTTCTTTTGAGGATCACGCTGTTCCAGCCCATATGGGGGACCTTCATGCCTGATGATCCGCCGGAAAACCTTGAAACCCTGCCCCTGATAATGCCCAGACATTCGGTATCGTTTTCCTCGCTCATCTCCATGATGATCTGGGTACCGAGACAGATCCCCAGGATCGGCTTTTTATTTTCAAATGCCTCGATGATAGCCCTATCGAGCCTCCTCTTTCTGAGATCGGCCATTGCCCTTCCGGCGGCGCCGACGCCGGGAAAAATGATCCTCTCCGCGTTGATTATCTGCGAATAATCATCGGTAATAACAGACTCCTTTCCAAGATAATCCATTGCCCTTTTTACGCTGGTGAGATTGCCTGCGTTATAGTCTATTATAGCTATCATAATTCTTAAATAATACCCGGATGCTTCTTTATCTCTTCTTCGACCTTTACAGTGTCATGGGAGTTGTACCTTGCGAGCATCTGTAGATGAAACAGGCTGTCAGGATCAATTCCCGTAAATTTGACCGCCACATCTCCATGTTCGCTGCGTATGATGATGCCTTCAATTTTGATGCTGACCTCGCTTTCCGGCATTCCCAGCCTGATCGTAAGAGAGCATGGGGCTCCGGATTCAAGGTCGGCATGAATAGGTAAAAGGCAGCCTCCTATGCTGAGGTTTGTAATCGTATCCACATTATATGAAACGTTGCCGATGTAAAGCGTGGAATTCATATTAAGAGTAAACCGGGTGAATCTGCGTTTATCGCTTTCCATATCCAAACCTCCGCTCATGATTATATAATTTATCCGATTTTTTGAGTGTACATCCGGAAAAAATATTTCATATTATGCAGGAGAACTGATATTTTACAAGCCTTTTGTTTCATAAACCTCCGCTTTTACTTCTTCAGCAGCCTCTGCCTTTCTGTCCCTGGTCACCAGCTTGAAGAACAGCGGCACAAAAAAGACACCGATAAAGGTAGCTGTAAACATCCCTCCAACTACGCCGGTCCCTATGGAATGACGGCTTGCGGCCCCTGCCCCGCTGGCCAGTACGAGGGGCAGCGTGCCCAGGATAAAGGCGATGGATGTCATAACTATGGGACGCAGCCTGATCTTTGCAGCCTCAACTGCCGCGTCAAAGACGGACATCCCCTGCTTATGCATCTTTGACGCGAACTCAACTATCAGGATCGCGTTTTTAGCGGAAAGCCCTATCAGGACAAGCAGGCTGATCTGGAAATATATATCATTGGAGAGCCCCCTCAGCCACAGCGTAGCTATTGCGCCGAAGAGCCCGAATGGGACGACCATGATAATGGAGAAGGGCAGCGACCACTTTTCATAGAGCGCAGCAAGGATCAGAAATACCATGATTATGCCGAAGGCAAAGGCAATAATCGAGGTGCTGCCGGCCTTTTTCTCCTGGTAGGACATACCGCTCCATGCATAGCTATAATCCGAAGGCAATACCTCCGCGGCGACCTCCTCCATGGCCGTCAATGCCTCGCCGGAGCTGTACCCGGAGGCAGCGGAGCCGGTGACGTAGGCCGATGGGAATACGTTGAAACGGTTGACCTGCTCAGGTCCTGTAATATACTTCACGGTCATGAGGCTGTCCAGGGGGATCATGCTGTTGGTGGTTGAAGACCTCACATAGACCTTGCCGATCTGATCAGGGGTTGATCTGTAAGCCGCCTCCGCCTGCAGCTGCACCTTGAAGGTGCGGCCCGACTTGTTGAAGTCATTTACATACAGGGTGCCGAATGTGCTCTGCATGGCGTTGAAGATATCCCCGATTGCAACCCCATAGACCTTGGCCTTGTCCCTGTCCACATCCATGAAAAGCTGAGGCACATTGGCCCGGTATGAAGTGGAGACAGTGGATAGCTCAGGCCGCTTGGATGCGGCCGCAACAAACTTCTGGGCGACCTCTGCAAGCTGCCTCGCGTCCCCTTCCCCCCTGTTCTGGACATACATTTCAAAACCGCCCGTCACACCAAGCCCCTGTATCCCCGCGGGACTGAATGCAATCACCCTGCCCTCTTTAAAGGCAGAGGACTCCATCATAAAACGCAGGACCTGCTTGTCAACTTTTTTATCTGCTGTCTTGCGCTCATCCCATGGGGCAAGTTCAAAAAAGCAGGTTGCGGCATTTGTCTTCATACCTCCTCCAAGCATATCCATGCCATTAATGACTACCGCTTTATTTATTAAGGGGTTCTTACTGGCCTGCTCCACGACCTTGTCGGAGAGGGCGGTTGTTCTATCGAGTGAGGCTGCATCCGGAAGGGTTATAGAGCCTATAAACATCCCCTGGTCTTCGGTGGGGATATAGCTTGTAGGTATATCGTTAAAGAGCCTGTATGTGACAAACAACATTACGGCAATAACCGCGATGGAAAGCACCGCCCGCTTAAGCGCAAAGACAACACCGGCCGTATAGGTCCTTTTGACCCAATCAAACGCCCTGTTAAAGAGCCTGAATAAACCGTGATGGATCTTCTGGGAAGGATGCAGGAGCACAGCACACAGGGCCGGAGTCAGTGTCAGTGCGACAAAGCCAGAGATGGTAACCGCCATGGCAATGGTTATGGCAAACTGTTTATACAGCTGGCCGGTCATGCCTCCCAGAAAGGCGACAGGGACAAAAACCGCGCAGAGTACTACTACGATCGCGATGATCGGCCCTGAGACCTGATCCATGGCCTTTTTTGCCGCATCCTTAGGGGAAAGATCCTCCTCGGACATGATTCGTTCCACGTTTTCAAGGACAACAATGGCATCGTCAATGACTATGCCTATAGAAAGGATCATTCCCAGAAGCGTCAGTGTGTTTATCGAGAACCCCAGGAGATACATCCCCGCAAAACACCCGATAAGTGAGACAGGCACAGACAGACAGGGGATGAGGGTCGCCCTCCAGTTCTGCAGGAAGACATAAACCACAAGGAACACAAGGCACATCGCTATAACCAGTGTCTTTATAATCTCCTTGATGGACTGGCGCACATAGTTCATATTGTCAATCACCACCTGGCACTCAATGCCCTTGGGAAATGTCCTGGACAGCTCTTCTATTGCATTTTTTACCGAAGATGTGACATTGATGGCATTTGCTCCGGGCTGCATATAGATCCCTATGCCCGTCATTTTCTTCCCGTCAGCCTTGGTTGCAACCTCATAGCCCGAGGG
This sequence comes from Desulfobacteraceae bacterium, assembly GCA_041310455.1. Lineage (GTDB taxonomy): Bacteria > Desulfobacterota > DSM-4660 > Desulfatiglandales > HGW-15 > JAFGIC01. The sequence goes on from JBFYXR010000523.1 coordinate 3,612, forward strand.
ACCAAGCTCCACCCTGGCGACATCCTTGAGGCGCAGTATGGACCCGTCAGAATTGGCCCGGACAATGATGTTTTCAAACTCGCTGACCTCTGTAAGCCGGCCCTTGGTGGTCACGGTATAGGTCAGCTCTACCGGTTTGTCGCTGGGCAGTGCCCCGACCTTGCCGGCTGTAAACTGGGCGTTCTGTTCTCTGAGGACATTGGCTATATCCGTAGCAGTAAGATTAAGCTCCTTCAACCGGTCGGGTTTTATCCAGATCCTCATGGAATAATCCGCAAGCCCGAAGACGGATGCATCTCCAACCCCCTCTATGCGCTTCAATTCATCAATGATGTTTACTGTGGCGTAATTGTTAAGTTCAAGTATGCTGTAGCTGTCATCAGGTGAGGATAATTCCAGCATCATAACAATTGATGATGTGCTTTTCCTGACGGATATCCCCTGATTCTTAACCTCCTGCGGCATCTTGGACATGACCTGCTGCACCCTGTTGTTTACATTTATGGTTGCCTGCTCGGGATTTGTCCCGGTCTCAAAGGTCACGGTAAAGCTTACATTCCCTGAACTTGAGCTTGAGGAGAGCAAATAAAGCATGCCATCGACGCCATTGATCTGCTCCTCTATGGGCGCCGCAACGGTCTGCTGGAGCACCTCTGCCGATGCCCCGGGGTAGTTGGCGGAGATCGTTACCGTGGGGGGTGTGATTTCGGGGTACTGGGCCACTGCAAGGTTGAACAGTGCGGCAAGCCCCGCTATGGTTATTATGATTGACAGAACTGTGGCAAAGATGGGCCTGTCTATAAAAAATCGTGATATCATGACATGCCTCCTGATTACTTCTTATCGGCAGCGGGCGCCCCGGAGGCCGCAGGGGCCGAGGCTGTCGCAGGTGTCGCGGAAGTAGTATTTGTATAAGGCACTGTCTTCACCTGAGCCCCGGGCTGTATCTTAATGGTCCCGTCAACTATCACCACATCGCCGCTTGACAGGCCGCTTTCAATTATCCAGTTATCGCCAATCCAGTCGCCGACATTAACCATGCGTTGTTCGGCCTTCCCTTCGGCGTTTACCACATAGATATAATGTCCTGTCT